>JAVEQZ010000034.1:0-1256 GCA_034007405.1 Candidatus Moraniibacteriota bacterium
ATTATTTATTTTTGGCGGGATTGGTGGGAAATTTTTAACATCAGTTTTCGGGGAAATAATTATAAAAGCGAAATTTATAATCGGAATATTTTAATTCTTTTGATAATCGGGACAATCCCCGGAGCCTTAGCCGGATTTTTTTTGGAAGATTTGGTGGACGGAGCTTTTAGAAATCCTTATTTAATTGCTTTTGCCTTGTCTTTTTTCGGATTGGTTTTGTTTTTATTAGACAAATATTCTAAACACCTGAGAAATATCGGGGAGATAACTTTGAGAGATGCCGTCCTTATCGGCTTGGCTCAGGCGGTGGCGGTGATTCCGGGAGTATCTCGTTCCGGAGCGACGATTTCCGCCGGTTTGGCTTTGGGTTTAAGCAGGGTGGGGGCGGCCAGGTTTTCCTTTTTGCTTTCTACGCCGATAATTCTTGGCGCGACAGTCAGTCAACTTCCCGACTTGATGAAAGAAAATTTTGACACAGCGATTGTTTGGGGAATCGCTTTTTCCGCCCTGAGCGGTTATCTGGCGATTAAATATTTGATAAAATTTGTCGAAAATCACAGTTATGAATTTTTCTTCTGGTATCGCTTGGTTTTAGCGGGAGTGATTTTAGGCTTTGCTTTTTGGGGATGATTTTTTTATTTTTTCGGGCGGATAAAAAATCTTAGCCGTGCCGGAGCTTTGCTCCGACACGGCTTTTTTTAGTTCTTCATTCGAATAGCCAAGTATCCGGATTCTTTTGAAGAAGGTTTTACTTCCAGCAATTCAATTTTTCCTTTATATGAGGAAAGTAGGGATTTTTCTTTTTCTGTTTGTTTTTTTTCTACGGAAAAATTTGGGCCTGCTGGATTTTTATGGAAGATAAATGTAATAAAACAAAAAAACAGACACAAGATAATCAAACACCTAGTTACCTCGAGAAGATTAAATAGCGGTTTTTTTCTGGAAACGAAAGATAGATTTTCCAAGAAAAATATTACCCAAAAAAAATAAACCAGCCAATGAACTCGTATTTCCATAACCATTCTCCCTTTTTTATTTTGAAGTGCGGAAACCTTTTTTGATTATAAGCCCAAAGAAATAAAAATCAAAATAAGTTTAAATTTACTTTTGGGTCTTTTGACTAGTCCGGCAACAAAACAAATAAAATAGTCTTAGTCAGAGTAAGATAATTTTTTATTGAGAGTATTTCAAGTACAAACAAAAAACCGCCTTGCGCGCAGTTGCGTACAAGGCGGTTAAATCAAATGAGGAAAAAA
>JAVEQZ010000034.1:1356-10678 GCA_034007405.1 Candidatus Moraniibacteriota bacterium
TTTTAATTATACACCAAAAACACTAAAAAGTCAATAGTTGGCTTGTTTGTGATTTTGCGGTATTATAGAAGTACTTAACTGTTTAGGTAATTTTTAATTTTGTCTAAGTTTTATGATAACAGCATTGATATTTATTTTAATTTTGGGGGTTTTGATTTTTGTTCATGAGTTGGGGCATTTTTTGGTAGCAATAAGAAACGGTATCAAAGCGGACGAATTCGGTTTCGGTTTTCCACCCAGAATTGTGGGGGCGGTCAAAAATGACAAGACCGGCAAATACGAAATCGTTTGGGGTGAAAAAGAAGTTAAATCCAAAAACACTATCTTTTCTCTCAACTGGATTCCTTTGGGCGGTTTTGTCAAAATCAAAGGAGAGGATGGAGGTACTCTGGATAAAGACAGTTTTGCCACCAAATCGGCTTGGGCGCGAATCAAAGTTTTGGCGGCCGGAGTAACGATGAATTTTATTTTGGCTTGGTTTTTGCTAAGCATTGTTTTTATGTTGGGCGCGCCGGAGGCGATCGAAGATGATGCGAGAGTCAAAGATGCCAAAGTGCAAATTTCTCAAGTAATAGATGAGTCGCCGGCCAAAGAAATGGGTTTGGCGGTGGGTGATCAAGTGGTTAAAGCTTGCGACGGTAAAAGTTTTTGTCGCACGATCGGCAAAGTGGAGGAGTTACAAAATTTTATCAATGAGCACAAAGGGCAAGAAATAGTTTTGACTATAAAAAGAGGTGATGAAATTTCCGAGCTGAAGGGAGTTCCGCGCAAAGAGTATCCCGACGATCAGGGTTCTCTCGGAGTCAGTTTGGCCAGGACCGCTTTGGTGCAATACCCCTGGTATGAGGCAATCGGCAAGGGTTTGACGGCGGTATTCGATATGATTATTTTGATTTTGGTGACATTGGGCGCGCTTATCGGTCAATTATTTGCGGGAGGCAAACCGGCGATGGATGTGGCCGGACCGATCGGTATTGCTATTATGACCAAGCAGGTCAGCGCTTTGGGTTTGACTTATCTTTTGCAATTTACCGCGGTTTTAAGTATCAACTTGGGAATTATTAACATTTTGCCTTTCCCGGCTTTGGACGGCGGAAGAATTCTCTTTATTTTGATTGAAAAGATAAAAGGTTCGCCGGTTAATCAAAAGTTTGAGCAAATGGCAAATTCTATCGGTTTCGCTTTACTCTTACTTTTGATGGTGGTGGTGACTTTTCGGGATTTCATCCAGTTTGAGATAATCGAAAAAATAGGAAATATTTTTTAAAAAATAAGATAAAGTTTAATTAAAAAATATAAATTCCGTTTTTTCGTCTCCGCGTTTGAATTTAGTGCTCTAAATTTGTGTGGCTCAATTTTCAATGTCGCGGCAAGTGTAAACAGGGGCCTTGTTATATACCCAGAGATTGCCACGATAAATTTGAGTACAAATTCATCTCGCAATGACATAATTATAAGAGGGTATGGAAATTGAATATTGATTATAAAAGATTATATTGTTATTATTAAAATATGAAACAATCAAAATTATTTACCAAAACTTCCAAGACTTTTCCCAAAGACGAAGTGTCCAAAAACGCTCAGCTTTTGATCAAGGCCGGTTTTATTAACAAAGAAATGGCCGGAGTCTACTCTTTTTTGCCTTTGGGGTTGAGGGTTTTAAATAAAATCAGCGACATTGTTCGAGATGAGATGAATAAAGTCGGCGGACAGGAAGTTTATATGACAGTTTTGCAGTCTCCGGAGGCTTGGCAAAAAAGCGGGCGCTGGAGTGATGAAGTGGTGGATAACTGGTTTAAAACGCATCTTAAAAATGGTTCGGAAGTGGGACTGGGTTTTACTCATGAAGAAGCGCTGACCGCTTTGCTCAAGAGATTTGTGTCTTCTTATAAAGATTTGCCTTTTTATCCTTATCAGATTCAAGAAAAATTTCGAAACGAAACACGCGCCAAAAGCGGAATTATGCGCGGGCGAGAATTTTTTATGAAAGATTTGTATTCTTTTTCCAGAAGTAAAAAAGAACATGATGAATTTTACGAAAAAATAAAGCAATCCTATTTGAATGTTTTTACCCGAGTGGGGTTGGGAGATCGGACTTACATAACTTTTGCTTCGGGAGGGACTTTTTCCAAATATTCCCATGAATTTCAAACTGTGACGGAGGCGGGGGAGGATATTATTTATATCGATAAAGAAAAAAATATCGCTATCAATCAAGAGGTTTATATCGATGAAGTTATAAAAGATTTGGGTCTGGATAAGGAAAAAATGATCAAAGCTAAGGCGGTGGAGGTGGGCAATATTTTTTCTTTGGGATATAAATTTTCCGAAGCCTTAAATCTTACCTACAAAGATGAAGCGGGAAAAGAAGAGCTGGTGTACATGGGTTCTTATGGAATCGGACCCAGCCGATTGATGGGAGCGGTGGCTGAAATTTTATCCGATGAAAAAGGAATGGTTTGGCCGGAAAGCATTGCGCCGTTTAGAGTGCATTTGATCAGTTTAAATAAAGATGAAGAGGCGGAAAAAATTTACGATGAACTCGTCGGTGCCGGAATAGAAGTCTTATTTGATGACCGAGATGTGCGAGCGGGAGAAAAATTCGCCGACAGCGATTTGATCGGTATTCCGTATCGAGTGGTAGTGAGCGAAAAATCCTTGGGTCAAGGCGGATTGGAAATCAAAAAAAGAAATCAGGTCGAAAGTGAAATTATCGCCAAAGAAAAAATACTTGAAAAAATAAAATAAAAATCAAATTATGAAGTTTTTGATCGGAAATTTAAAGATGAATCTCATTTCTCCCAAAGAGCGGGAGAATTATTGGGAAGGTTTTAATAATTGCTTGTTGGGGAGAAATTTCAAAAATGTGGCCGTTGTCTTGTGTCCGCCTTTTGTCCATGCTGAAGCCTTCAAGAGAAAAATAAAAAGCGAGTTTGTTTTTTTTGGCGGTCAAAATATTTTTTTTGAAGAAAAGGGGCGCTTTACCGGCGAGGTTTCAGCTCCGATGATCAAAAATTTTTGCGGAGATTTTGTCATTATCGGACATAGTGAGAGACGCCGATTATTTAACGAGGATGGAGATTTGATAAATAAAAAAATAAAATCCGCCCTAAAAAACGAATTGGTGCCAATTTTTTGCATCGGAGAAACGGCTGTCGAGCGCTCAAGCGGAGAAATTAAGCGAGTTATTTCCGATCAGCTTTTGGCAGGATTGGCGGAAATTAATCCCGAAAAGTTAACAGACATAATTATCGCTTATGAGCCGATTTGGTCGATCGGGAGCGGTCAGGTTCCGACGGCGGATGAAATAATGGAAGTGCGCATTTTGATTCAAAAAGTGCTCAGAGATTATTCCGGTTTGGCGATGGATGAGTTGCCCAAAATTCTTTACGGCGGTTCGGTTGATTTTCGCAATATCAAAAGCTTATGCTTGGATCCGGGGATGGACGGAGTGTTGGTGGGGGGTGAATCCTTGCATCCGATAGATTTTATAAAAATCGGAGAAGTTTTGGAAAATAATTAATATAAACAAATAAAAAAATGTTGGAAAAAGTCAAAAAAATATTGGATGATGCCAATCGGGGTGATTATGCGGTGGGAGCTTTTAATACCGTTAATTTGGAATTTACCCAGGCGATTCTTGATGCCGCCAAAGAAAAAAATTCTCCGGTTATTATTCAAGTAACCGAAAAAACGATGGATTATGCCGGCGGAAGAGTAATTTTTAATTTGATAAAAAACTTGGCCGAGTTTTATTATCCCAATGTGCCGGTGGGAATTCATCTGGATCATGGTCGGAGTTTCGAGGTGGTGCAAAGAGCGATAGATATCGGGATGAGCTCGGTGATGTATGACGGTTCTCGGAAAAAGTACGCCGATAATTTGATGATGACCAAGCGGATTGCCGAATTTTGTCATGAAAAGGATATCAACATTCAAGCCGAGTTGGGAAATGTGCCTTATCTTAAAGAAGTTGGCTCAGCCGAAGTGGATTGGGATTTGTATATGACCGATCCGGCACAGGCTGAAGAATTTGTTCGAGAGACGAAAGTGGATGCTTTGGCGGTGGCAATCGGTAATGCCCATGATTTTACTCGCGAGCGACCGGAGCCGGATTATGATCGTTTGGAGGAGATAAATAATCGATTGGATATTCCTTTGATTTTGCACGGCGCCTCGGATTGGGAAGATGGTAGAGTGGTTGAGGCGGTCAAGCGGGGGATAAATTGTTTCAATGTCGACACCGCTTCCAGGGTGGCTTTTGTGGCCAGTTTGGGTAAAACAATTGACGGCAAGGAATCTTTTTCTTACGATGTTCGAGAGCATTTGCGAAAAGCTAAAGAGTCGGTCAGCGATGTGATAAAAAATAAAATGGATATGTTCGGGAGTAGCGGAAAAATAGAAAGTGTTGAGTAAAGGTTTGTTCTGAATGTGCATAGTCTAAATTTAAACATTCTTATTTGTCGGTTTTGTATTTAGTTAAATTTTGAATTTCTAATTTTTAATTTCGAATGAATTTTTAATGCAATAATAATTTAATGAAAATATTAATATTGGAAATTAATTAAGTTATTGTATTTATTTTTTTTAAATTTAAGTAATTGAAAAATTATTCTTTGACTCAAAATTCAAAATTAGAAATTCAAAATTAATCGTTTTTTTATGCGAGTATTAATGGTGGCGCCGGTGCCTTTTTTTGTCGACAGGGGAACTCCGATGAGAATTTTGGAGGAGGCTTTGGCTTTGGAGCGGAAAGGTTGCGAAGTTAATATCGTTACTTATCATTTGGGGCGCAATATCGGGGAGCTTGATAAACATTCTCGCATTGGAGTTTATCGGGTGGCGAGATTGCTTTTTTGGTATACCAAAAAGGAAGCCGGAGCGGATTGGCAAAAGGTGGTTTTGGATTTGCTTTTGATTTGGAAAACAGCCAAAATCGTTTTTTTGAAAAAACCGGAAATTATCCATGCTCATTTGCATGAGGGGGTTTTGGTGGGTTGGATAGTGAAATATTTATTTTTTTGGAGAAAGATAAAGTTGGTAGCTGATTTTCACGGGGAGTTGGTGAGCGAGATGGAATCGCACGGTTATTTGAACGGGGGGATAATTAAAAATTTATTTCATTTTTTGGAAAATTTAATTTTCCGATTGGGAGACGCCACCATCGTTAGTTCGGGGGAGTTGCAAAATAAAATTTATGCAAACTTGAAGGTATCCGATGTAAAGGTGGTTTTGGACGGGGTGGATGTTAATCGTTATCGAAATATTTCCGTCTTAAAAGAAAAAGCCGAAACGGTTTTTATTTATTCGGGGGCTTTTGTCGATAATAAAGGTATCGGTTTTTTGCTGGAAGCTATCTTGCAGGTAGTCAAAAAGAAAACCGAAGGTTTTAAATTTATCTTGGCCGGAGGGCCGGCCGAAAACATTGCCGGATTTATCTCGGAGAACGGCTTGAGCGAGCGAGTGGAGATAATCAGTCCTTTGAATTATATTGATTTGCCGGAAGTGAATAAGAGGGGGGATGTGGCGATTGATCCCAAATTTTCCAATGTCGGACAGGCCAGCGGGAAAATTTTGCAATATATGGCAGCCGGTTTGCCGGTGATTTGTTTTGATAGAGAAAACAATCGGCGATATCTGGGTGAGGCCGGTTATTATGTCGGAGAATTTACGGCGGAGGGTTTGGCAAAAGCGATTTTGTATTTTTTGGAAAATAAGGATAAAATAGAGACTATGGGCGCGATCGCTCTCAAGCGAAGTGAGGATTTTTCTTGGGATATTGCGGCTGATAAAATAATAAATGTTTATAAAAAAGATTAAAAACAAATGAGTAAAAAAATAAAAATCGGAATTGTGGCAACGATTATAATTATTTTGGGAGGAGCGGGTTTTTGGATTTTTAAAAAAACGGATACGGTTTCGCTTGTCACTTCTTCGATTTCGGTCGCCAAGACTGTGATTAAGCTTTTGCCGGTCAAGGAGGATACCAAAAAAGAGGTGGAGGTTATCGATGCTTTGGCGCAAAAGCTTACTCAAAAGGACGGAGTGGAGAGAAGATTTTTATTGCTCTTGCAAAATAATATGGAGTTACGTCCGGGGGGTGGGTTTCTCGGTCAATATGCGGTAATGAAAATCAAAGACGGAGCGGTAACCGGATTGACTTTTGAGGATGCCAATTTGCTTGATCAAAGAATTAAGGCCAAAATTCCCACTCCGTATCCTTTTGAAAAAATGATGAGTCTGAAAAAATGGAAATTCAGGGATTCCAATTTTTCTCCCGATTTTCCCACCAATGTTGAGAAAGCCAAATATTTTTATCGTTTGTCGGGAGGGAATAATGATTTCGACGGAGTAGTGGCTGTTAATGCCACCACTTTTCAACGAGCGTTTGAATTAACCGGACCGATTACCATCAACGGAGTGGAGTTAAACAGTGAAAACGCCGTTTTGAAGTTGGAGGAACTAGTGGAGAAGAAATATCTCCTTAATCCCGATATCGATACTCAAAATCGCAAAGCTATGATGAAAACTCTGGCGGCGCAGATGACGGATAAATTGGTCGAGCTTAATAATATTCCGGGATTATCTTCTTTCGTTTTAGGGGAGTTGCGCAATAAAGATGTGATGTTAAATTTTGTCGATCAGGATTTGCAACAAAAAGTAGCCGAGGCGCATTGGGACGGGACGGTTAATACCGAGTGGGACGGTGATTATTTTATGATGGTGGATGCCAATATGGGGGCGCTAAAATCGGATTACTACATCAAAAGAAGTATTGAATACAATGTGGATTTAACCGGAGAGAAACCGATTGCCGAAGTTTTTTTACCTTATCAACATACGGCCACTTACGGAGATTGGCGGACCAGCGATTATCATTCTTATTTGAGAATATATGTGCCTAAGGGTGCTAAATTATTGGAGCGAGAAATGGTCAGTTATCCATTAGAGAACGAAGAATTTAACAAAAGTTATTTCGGGTTTGTTTTGCATGTGCTCATCAATCGGGGGACCAATGTCAGATTGAAATATGAGTTGCCGGAGAGCGTACGAGAGGGAAATTATAAACTCTTAATCCAAAAGCAATCCGGAGTGGGCGAAGTGCCCGTAAAAATCAAAGTTAAAACAGCTGAAGGGGAGTTTACCAAGGAAGATGTCTTGATAAAGGATTTGAAATTCGAAGTCGGGGAGACTACAGAATAAATCTTGGCTTTATCGTTCAGCTGTTATTGCGAGGCGGTATTCCGCCGTGGCAATCTCCTGCGATTAAGGTCTAGAATCAAAAAATAACTTCTGCATAATATTTCAGGATTGCCACATTAATTTTGAGTACCTGTCTACTTGTCTCGCTAGCTCAACGAAGCGGGCCGGCAGGCAGGCAAAATTTATTCGCAATGACAAAATAATTTTATGAAACTTTTACTTATTAAATTCGGTAAGGCTGTTCATACTATAAAGAGAGACGGAATTCGGAGTGGTGGTAAGAGGGTGTGGGGTTCTTTTTGGGCGATGTTTCGGAGGGTGAAAAAGGGAGATATTCTTTTTATTACCGGCGGAGTGGGTGATAGCGCCAGGTATCGAACCGATCATGTGGCTCAGGAATTGGAGCAACATGGTTTTCAGTGCGCCATCACTATTCAAGACAATCCTTTTTTATCGAGTTATGTCGATAAATTTAAAGTCTTTGTCTTTCATCGCACCTTGTTTTCTCCCAGCGTGGAAAAAATGATTCAAAAAATCAAAGACCAAAGTAAAATAATAATTTTTGATACCGATGATTTGGTTTTTGATAAAAAATATTTAAAACATATGGATTTTTTTAAAAAGATGAATTCTTTCGAAAGAAAATTATATGAAAACGGGGTGGGCGGAGAAATTGTCAAAGATCCTTATGTAAGAGTTTGTACCACCACCACCGGATATTTGGCGGATAAATTAAAAGAGGAAGGAAAGCGGGTGATAATTGTTACCAATAAAATGCCGGAGAGTGATTTGGAAATTGTCGAAGAGATCGAAGCTTCAAATTTGGCGCAAAGATATTTTGCCAAAGCAGAAATTGTAATCGGTTATTTCAGCGGAGCGCACGGCCATGATAAAGATTTTTACACAATTCAAAAAGTTTTAGTTCAGCTTTTGGATAAACATCCGAGTCTGAGATTGTTTTTGGCCGGACCGTTGGAAATCGGAACCGAGTTTGACAAATATCAATCCAGAATAAAAAGAATGGCCTATGTGCCAAGGAGAGAAAATTATCGAAATATCGCCGGTGTGGATATCAATCTTGCGCCGTTGGAAATCGGTAATCCTTTTTGCGAGTCCAAATCGGAGTTGAAATTTTTTGAAGCCGGCCTTTTGGGTGTACCAACGGTGGCGACCGCTACGCGAACTTTTTGCGAAGCGATAAGTGATGGCAAAGACGGGTTTGTCGCCAAAGATGAAATCGAGTGGCGTGAAAAATTAGAGCAATTGATTTTGAGCGAAGAGTTACGGAAAAGTATGGGTAAAAAAGCCAAAGAGAAGGCGCTTGAAAATTATACGGTCAGAAACAGTCAAACCGAAGAGTATTATCAATATTTAAGGGAGGTTTTACAAAAAGAAGCTTAGGCTGGGCGGAATTTTTTGAAAGATAATTTATTTAATTTTATAATTTTTTACAAACTATGAATCAATCCAATCAAAATCAGCAAATTCAAATCAAAGCCGGTGATGAAAAGTTGAGAGGCGATTATGCCAATATGATGCAAATTTTGCACACTCGAGAAGAATTTGTTTTGGATTTTTTGAATATTTTTCCGCCGAGCGGAATATTGAATGCGCGAGTAATTGTTTCACCCGGTCATTTCAAAAGAATGATAAAAGCGATGGAAGAGAATCTAAAAAAATACGAAGAACAATTCGGAAAAATTTCCGAATCGGAAACGCCCGTCAATAAAATAGGTTTTAAGGCTTAATAAAAAATATTTTTTTCGATATGATTTATTTTTTCGGAAAAATTTTTTGAAAAATAAAAAATAAAATTTTTCTTTTTGCTAAAAAATAAAAAAAACTATTGTACAAAAAAATATTTGTTGTATAATAAAAGTAGGAAAAGTTTTTTGAAAAAAAATAAAAAAGTTTTTTGAAAAAAACTATTGTACAAAAAAATATTTGCTGTATAATGATGATGTACAGGTTATAAAAAGTGTGAGAAGTTGTCGAGCTTCTCAGTTAAAAATAAAAAATAATTCAATGAGAAATCATTGACTAGCCAAAATAAAAATATGGCAACAAAGAAAAAAGCTGCAAAGAAAACAGTTAAAAAAGTAGCTAAAAAGAAACCAGC
>JAVEQZ010000035.1:0-6693 GCA_034007405.1 Candidatus Moraniibacteriota bacterium
CTTCTAAAAACTAATTTTAGGCTAGCATTACAGGTAACTTCGTCAATAATTACGGATCAAATATCAATTCGCTATGAGAATTCTCCTTATAACCTTCTCAATAAATTTCAATTTGTAATTATAATTGGCATCGCTTACTTTAATGTTTTGAGAATATTTTATATATTTGTTTTATTCGACAACCTTATTCAATATCTGCACAGCCTTTTCTAGTTTTTCCCAGCCAGTGGCATAACAAATCCTAAAGTGGGTGTTTTTTTGGCTGAAAGAGTTTCCCGGAACGATAATCAGATTGTTTTCCAAACATTTTTGGAAAAATTTTTCTCCGGCAAAAGGATATTTAATAAAAAAGTAGAAAGCTCCGCCGGGTTTTATCATCTCGTAATTATCTTTAAGTGCGTTGTAGACAAAATCTCTTTTTTTCTTATATTCCTTGATGATTTCCTTATTCCTTACCTTCAGAGCTTCCAAACCGGCATATTGAAAGGGCGTAGGCGCGCAAACAAAAGTAAACTGCTGAACTTTGATAACATTTTCAATAATTTCTGCAGGCCCGCTGAGGTAGCCTACTCGCCAACCCATCATTGCCTGCGATTTGGAAAAACCTTTTAATACGACCGCCCCGGGATCGATTTGCCCCACGGAAAAGTGTCGCCTATCATAAACAAAATCCTGATAAATCTCGTCGGAAATCAAAGTCAGATTATTTTTTTGAGCAATTCTTACCAATTTGATTAATTCTTTTTCTTGATAAACATACCCGGTCGGATTTTCCGGCGTACTAAAAATTATAGCCTTGGTTTTTTTGGTAATTACTTTTTCCAAGTTATCAAAATTTATCGAAAAATCCGGATTTTTCTCCACCATTTTGGGCTTACCGCCGTAAAGCAAAACCAATTGCTTATAACCCACAAAGCTCGGATCAAAAATAATAACTTCATCTCCACTATCAATTAAAGTTGGTAAAACAACGCTCAATCCTCCGGAAACCGCTCCAGTAATAATAATATTTTCTTTTTTAGAATTAATTTGCTTTTCTTTTTTTAATTTTTTGGCAATTTCCGCCCTCAATTCTTCTACTCCTTGTGTGAGGGTGTATTTATTTTTATTGTTTTTAATTGCCTCGATAGCTACCTTTTTGATATTTTCAGGGATATTAAAATCAGGCTGACCGATACTCAAATCAATCGGGTCTTTTAGCTTTTTAGCCAACTCAAAAGCCTTCCTAATTCCGCTGGCATCCATTTTTCGTACTCTTTTTGAAAAAATATCCATATAACAAATATATTAAATACCTTAAAAGTTAAATTAATCCAATGATACTGAAATTATTTGAGGTCATCTGTCACCTGCAATCAGTCATCAAGAAAGAAATTTAAAACCCGATGACTGTTGACTTTTGACTGATGACTTAAACCTTACTTTTCTCTTTTTAATTTATCTTCAACTCGTTAATCCGTTAACTCGTTAACCATATAATAATAAATTTTAATATATATCATAGCTCCCAAACACATCTACTTCCACAAAAGTTTTCAAAAATTCTATTGCATCGGCCACTCTTTTCTCCTCCAAACCCCCCTCAATATCAATATAAAAAACATAATCATTCATCTTTACCCCGGTCGGGATAGACTCGATTTTAGTAAGATTGATATTTTTTATCCTGAAAATCGACAATATTTCAAAAAGTATCCCCGCCCTATCTTCCAAGGGTTTAATCATCATGGAAGTTTTTTCTCCGGTCTTAAAATTTTCCGGTTTATTTTTGGATATTTCTATAAAACGAGTGATATTTAAATCCTTATTGCTTATCTCGGTATTAATCACTTTCACTCCGTAATGCGAGGCTGCTTTTTCGCTTCCGATAGCCGCTACGCTTTTGTCTTGCGAAGCCAGTTCCATAGCCTTGGAAGTCGAGCTCACCTCGACTATTTCGATATTTTTTTGAGCGCGGATAAAATCGCTGCATTGGGCCAAAGGTTGAGAGTGAGACATTATTTTAGAATAATTTTCTCTGTTGGAAGCCAAAATATTTTCTATCTTATAATCAAAAGCGCGCAAAATAACCACCGAATATCTCCTCAAATTCAAAAAAGTTTCTCGCACCGAACCGTTAAGCATATTTTCTATCGGCACAATTCCGGTAGATTCATCGTTTTCAACTACTGCTTTAAAAACATCTCCGATATTTGAAACACACTCGATTTCGGACTCGGCATAATAATCACCGGCCAGATTATAGGAATAGCTGTATTTCGGACCCAAAACAATTACTTTTTTACTCATCTTATTTCATTATTTTAATTAATTTGTCGGTTATCTTCAAAGATTTTTCTTTAAATTCGGCAAAATAGTCTTGACTTTTTCTAAAAATATTTACGAAATCCCTTTCTCTGTCTTTTTCAACGGAAGAATTTAATTCCTTGACCGCTTCCAAATAAATTTTAGACACTTCTTTGGCGAAAGGATTATATTTTTGAATATCGGCATAAAGAATCGGATCTTGAGCCAAAATTCTGCCCACACCGTAAAGTCTCAATTTATAAATCGGAGTGGCGATTTTTTCCCCTTCTTTTAAATCATAATTTATTTTTGCCAAAGCCGACCCGAGAGAAAGATTGGAAAAGTGAGTCAAGCACTGAATAACCGCCATATGTCGATCATGCTCTTCGGGCGTCATCTCAATTATACCCAAACCGAGATTTTTTAAAAACTTTTTGTACCAATGGCAATATTTTCCTTCTCGCCCTTTGCACAATATCATTTTTTGATGACAAAAATCGGTGGTCGGACCGAAAAGCGGATGACCTCCCAGCACTTCAAAATCACCCTTATTTCTTAACATAACCTCCATCGGTTTAATTTTGATTGAAGTAAAGTCGGTCAAAAGAGAATCTTTTTTCAAATGGGGCAAAATTTCGGCCAAAACTTTTTCAGTTTTTCCGATCGGTACCGAAACAATCACCACATCGCCAAGTTTGGCCGCCTCGGTATTGGAAATTTTTGTCCCCAAATCGGAAATAATTACTCGAATACCTTCTTTTTCAAAAACTTTTTTGAATTTTTTCCCCATCCGACCGTTACCACCGATAATGGAAATAACTTCCGGTTCAATTAACTTTTTCATATAAAATAAATTTTAGCAATGTTATTATGCTAATAAATAATATCCGCCTTGTCAAAGGATTTATTTTTGCCGAGATATCGCTTATTTGACACAACTCTTTTTCTTTGCTATTTTGGCTTACTAAGCCTTAATCAAACATTCCCTCTATGGCGCTTGACACTGCGACTCAATTCAAAAAAACCGTCACTTCGGCAAAAAAAATATTAATTTTACTTCCTCAAAACCCCAACAGCGATGTTATTGGGAGCGGATTGGCTTTTTATCTATTTTTAAAAGAAAAAAATATCGAATCGGATATTGCGGTCAGTGATCCGTTGAAAAATATGGATAAATTTGAGTTTCTCCCTCGACCGGAAAAGCTGGTTTCCAGCATTTTGGGCGCTCGTGATTTTATTTTATCTTTCAATACTCAATACAACAAAATAACCGGCATCAAAACCAAAGAATTTCCCAACGAAACCAGGATTTATATCACTCCCGAAAATGGCACCATTGATCCTCGAGACTTTTCTTTTATCCCGGCTGAGTTTAAATACAATCTTTTAGTTTGCATCGGTGCTCCGGACAAAGAATCTTTCGGTAAAATTTTTGAAGAAAATCCGGACATCTTTTATGAGGTGCCGATTATAAATATCGATAATCACGGAAATAATGACAATTTCGGCCAAATTAATATCGTTGATATAAAAGCCTCCTCGGTTTCTGAAATATTTTACGAGCTCTTGAGCCAAACCGACAAAAGCTTAATCAAAGATTCAATCGCCAAGTGTCTCCTAACCGGGATTATCGGGGCCACCAAAAGTTTCCAAAGCAGTCGCACCACCCCTCAATCGCTAAAAATATCTTCCGAGCTGATGAATTTGGGAGCCAATCAGCAAGAAATCGTCCGTCACCTCTTTAAGACTCAACCATTTAATACTTTAAAACTTTTGGGGCGAATTATGTCCAAGTTAAAATGGGATGAAGAACTAAAAATGGTTTGGTCGATAGTTTCGATTGAAGATTTCGTTCAAAGTCGGACCGAACCCAAAGATATTTCTTTTGTCTTGGAAAAAATTCAGAGCAACTACGAAGCCGGGGAGATTTTTTTGATTTTATACACCACTTCCTCCGACAAAGTCAAGGGCGTTGTCAAATTCTCCGATCCGGAAAAATTATCTTCTCTTGAAAATTTTGAAAACGGAACTTTGGCCGGAGATTTTTTTGAGTTTGAAGTCGATTACGGATCCTTGGAAGAAACCGAGCGCTATATTATTTCAAAAATCAAAAGAGCTTTACAAAAATAAAAAAGATTCGCTACTATTTAAAAACCGATAATTTTATCGGTTTTTGTGTTATAATAGACTCACAACATTTGATAAAATAAAAAATAAAAATATGGTTACCATCATCAGAGATAAAAGCGATAAAAGTGATAAAAAAGACGAACTTCTGAAAAAAACACTTGCCGGATTTAGAAGCGAGCAGGAAGAAGAAGAAACGTCCAACAAAGCCCGGGAATTAAATTTGGCCTATGCCGATCTAAATATTTTTCCCCTCGAACACGAAACATTGAAAGTCATTTCCGAAAAAGATTCTTTGAAATTCAAGGTGGCTGTCATTAAAAAAGTGGGTAAGAATGTGCATTTGGCCTTATCCGACCCGACTGACAAGGGCACTCTCGACTTTATGCAATATCTCAAAGAAGAAAAAGGCTGGGAATTGAATATTTATTTGGTCTCCAAGTCCTCGATGCAAAAAGCCTGGAAAAAATACAAAGAAAATATTTTGATAGATACTTTGGATGTCTTTTTGATTTCCCTCACCGGCGAAGATCTGGATCATTTCGAAGAAAAATTCAAAGAACTTCTGGAGCTCAAAGAAAGACTCGGTGAAATGAGCACCAGTGAAATTTTGGAGACTGTTTTTTCGGGAGCAGTCAAGATGCGCGCCAGTGATATTCACTTCGAACCCCAAAAAAAATCTGTCCGGATGAGATATCGTATCGACGGAGTTTTGCAAAATATCGGAGATTTTCCTCATGACGCTTACAAATCGATGATCTCTCGAATAAAAATGATTGGCAAGATGAAGCTAAATTTACGCGATATCGCCCAAGACGGACATTTTTCCATCAGCATTGAAAAAGAAAAAGGTGAAGCCGGCAAAATAGATGTTCGTGTCAGTATTATCCCCAGCAAATACGGAGAGAGTATTGTAATGAGAATTTTGGATCAATCTTCCGTTTTGGTTGATATTGAAAGCTTGGGACTCAAGGGTCTTTCCAGCGAGCAAGTTCAGATGCAGATTAATAAACCCAATGGGATGGTTTTGATAACCGGTCCGACCGGAAGCGGAAAAACTACCACTCTTTATTCTTTTTTAAACAAGTTAAATACTCCCAATGTCAAAATAATCACCATTGAGGATCCGATTGAATATGAAATCAAGGGAATTTCCCAAACTCAAGTCCAAAACGATCGAGGTTATTCTTTTGCCGAAGGTTTACGCTCTATTGTCAGACAAGACCCGGATATAATTTTGGTAGGAGAAATAAGAGATAATGAAACGGCTGAAATCTCCATAAATGCCGCTTTGACGGGACATTTGGTTTTCTCCACTTTGCACACCAACAACGCTCCGGCCTCCATTTCCCGTCTTTTGGAATTAGGCATTCGACCTTCCTTGATAGCTTCTTCAGTCAACATTTTTATGGCGCAGAGATTGGTTCGTCAGCTTTGTCCGCATTGCAAAAAAAAATATAAACCGGCTCCGGAAACAATCGACACTATCAAAAAGCTTATCTCTATCATCTCCCCCAAGTCAAAAATAGAAATTCCCAAAAATATCGAACATCTCTATGAGGCTACCGGCTGTGTCCATTGCAATAATCTCGGTTATCAAGGCCGAATCGGTATTTTTGAAACCCTGACCATCAACGAAAAAATGGAAAAATTGATTATCGAAATGGCCGGAGAAAGCGAATTAACCCGCGCCGCTTTGGAGGACGGAATGATCACTATGACCCAAGACGGGATTTTGAAAGTTTTGGAAGGAACCACTTCAATGGACGAAGTTTGGCGAGTCACCGGCCAAACCGCTTTCCTAAAAGATATTTATGACAATTTGATGGAACAATCCTTGTCCAGAAGCATCCGCATTTCCGAAGACCAAATGTCTCAGACCGATGCCAATTTGAATAACTTCGAAAAATTCAATCAATTCATAAATTCGGTTCAATCCCAAGATACGGCCGAATTTATAATCTCAGCCGCCTTGCTTCTCTCGGCCGGAGATATTCATATCGAACCGGAAAGCGAAAACGTCAAAATTCGCTATCGAATTGACGGAATTTTGCAAGATGCCGCCATTATTCCGCTAAACGAATACCCCAATCTCCTGGGTGAAATAAAACTTTTGTCCGGTCTCAAAACCGGCATCCGTTCCGGAGTGGAAGATAGTCGTTTCAAAATATCTCTCGAAAAAAGTTATAACCATGTTACCGATACCGAAATTGATGTCCGTGTTTCGATAATTTCGGGCGGTTTTGGAGAAACAGTGGTTATGCGTCTTTTAAATAAATC
>JAVEQZ010000035.1:6793-10120 GCA_034007405.1 Candidatus Moraniibacteriota bacterium
ATAGTCGTTTCAAAATATCTCTCGAAAAAAGTTATAACCATGTTACCGATACCGAAATTGATGTCCGTGTTTCGATAATTTCGGGCGGTTTTGGAGAAACAGTGGTTATGCGTCTTTTAAATAAATCCGCTACCGCTCTGGAAATCGACAAGCTTGGCATAAGAAAAGAAAATCTGGATAAGATTTTAAATGAAATTTCCAAACCCAACGGTATAATCCTAAATACCGGCCCGACCGGTAGCGGGAAATCCACCACTCTCTACAGCTTGCTCAAAGTACTCAACAAACCGGAAGTCAAAATTATCACCGTTGAAGATCCGATTGAATATCAGCTGCCGGGAATTTTGCAAACTCAGGTCAATGAAGATGACGGTTATGACTTCTCCTCCGCTTTGCGAGCTCTTTTGCGCCAAAACCCCAACATCATTATGATTGGAGAGGTTCGCGACAATGAAACCGCCAAAACCGCTATTCAAGCCTCTTTGACCGGACATCTTATTCTCTCCACTCTTCATACCAACGACGCCGCTTCCTCCGTACATCGATTAATCAATATGGATATTGATTCGGATGAGCTGGCTATTTCCGTAAACGCCTTTATGGCTCAAAGATTGGTCAGAAAATTGTGCGATTGCAAAGAAGAAATTGAAATTCCGGAGGAGATAAGAGCGGAGATAGAAAAAACGGTCGCCTCGATTTCTCCCTCCTCCAAAATAGCCATTCCACCCATCGGAAAGATTTACCGGCCCAAAGGTTGTGAAAAATGCAATCATATCGGCTTTAAGGGACGTACCACTGTCAGCGAAGTTTTGGTCATAGATAAGGAAATCGAAAAACTGATTTCATTACACGCTCTCTCTTCGGAAATAAAAGAAAAAGCCATTGAAAACGGAATGATTACTATGTATCAAGACGGGGTATTAAAAGTCTTGGAAGGAGAAACCACCCTGGAAGAAGTCAATCGAGTGGCTAAAGACGAAAGTTAAAAAAAAATCAAAAAAGCTCCGATAAAAATCGGAGCTTTTTTATTTCCACTCATTAGTCTATGGACAGTCCCAGAAGATAAATCCCCCGGGTAGAGAACGGTGTCGAGGAATGACGCAGCCGAAACCACCTCACCCATATCTGGACGAAAGCTCCCAAATTGAGGATAAAAGATAGAGACCCCCAATTGCCCACAGAATGATAAAAAGAAATTATTAAACTCAAAAGACCTCCTTCAAAATCACTGACTTTTAATCCTAGCATATCTTTATTTTTTTGTCAAGAGGTGTTATTATAAACACGTAACAAAAAACATAAAACACATAACATAGCCAACAAGGACTCCTTAAATCTACCCAATTGATTTGCGCTTGGTTTTTGTTCTATGCTTTATGTTCCATGCCTTTATGACCATAACCAACACTACCGAACAAGAAGAAGACAAAAAAATAGACTCCACTTTGCGCCCGCAAAGCTTTGACGAATACATCGGCCAAGAAAGAATCAAGAAAAATCTGCATATTTTGATAAGTGCCGCCAAAAAAAGAGCCGAACCGATTGAGCATATTCTACTTTACGGTCCGGCCGGGCTGGGCAAGACCACTCTATCCAATATTATCGCCAAAGAGATGGGCGTAGGTATCAAGATAACCTCCGGACCGGCAATTGAACGAGTCGGGGATTTGGGTTCGATTTTGACCAACCTAAACGACGGGGATGTCCTTTTTATCGATGAAATCCACCGCCTCAACAAACTGGTGGAAGAAATTCTTTATCCGGCTATGGAAGATTACAAGCTGGATATCATTGTCGGCAAGGGCCCTTCCGCTCGGACACTCCAATTGGATCTCCCTCGTTTTACACTGATCGGAGCCACCACTCGTCTGGGTTCGATTTCCAATCCTTTGCGCGATCGTTTCGGTGCCATTCACAAGCTTAGTTTTTACGAAGACCCGGAAATTCAATCCATTATCAAGCGTTCCAGTCGAATTTTAAATATCGCCATTGATGACGAAGGGTGTAAAAATATCTCGCTTTGCAGTCGTCAGACACCTCGCGTGGCCAACCGAATTCTAAAAAGAGTGCGCGATTTTGCGCAAATGGAAAATATGGATATAATAAATAAAGAAATCGCTCAAAAAGCCTTGGAAATGATTGATGTGGATGAATTGGGACTTGAACCGGCTGACCGAGAGATTATTCGCGTGATTATTGAACATTTTAAAGGGGGGCCGGTAGGCGTTCAAACTATCGCCGCCGCCACCCACGAAGAAGTCCAAACCATCGAAGATGTTTACGAACCCTTTCTGATTCAATCGGGACTTTTGGCTCGCACCCCTCGAGGAAGAATTGTCACCGAAAAGGGTTATCGTCATTTGGGTTATTAACTTTTTTAAAAATAAAAAAATATGACGCAAGTCTTTGTTCTTTTTTACCTGCTTTTTTTACTGGGTGTTTTTATTGCGGGTACTTTTATTGTCTATCACATTCTCAAATATTCGATAAATAAAAGCGCCTCCACTTTGATGTTGATTATTTTTATCTCCGGATTGATAATTTTGGTGTTGATAAACTTTTTTGCCTTTTCCTCCGTTGATTTGGAAAATGTTCTTGATTTTGGCTTGGGAACGGGAAGTTTCAATCAATCTTTTTAAATTAAACAAAAAAATATGCAAAATTTGGAAAAATTTCATTTTCACGGCCAACACCACGGGGAAAAAATAATCAAAATAATCCGTCGCCATTGGTTTAATATCGCTCAACAATATTTTATCGTGGTGGGGATGGTTCTTTTGATACTCGTCTCTTTAGAAATAATTCCGATGTATCTGATAGACCAAGAAAACGCTACTGTTTTTTTCTTTGTGCAGAGTTTTTTGGCGGTTATTCTTTGGCTTTATTCTTTTATTATCTGGATAGATTTCTATTTCGATGTTTGGATTATCACCAACCAGAGAATTGTCAATATCGAGCAAAAAGCTCTTTTTATGCGAACTGTAAGTGAATTAAAATTTGAAAAAATTCAAGATGTGGCCACCGATATCAAGGGTTTGATTCCGACTGTTCTTAATTTCGGCGATGTCTATGTCCAAACCGCCGCCAATACCGAAAGATTTCTTTTTCACAAAGTCCCCGATCCGCAAAAAATAAAAGGTTTAATTATGAATATGCAGGCTATGAGCGCCAAGCGCGACGAAGCCGAAGCTATCCACCGCATCTCCCCGCTTCTTCGCAAAAACTAAAAATTACTTATTTTGGAGGTCCGACACCCTATAGGGTGTCGGACCTCCAAATAAAAAACACCAGCAATACCGGTGGTTTTTATCTTGCCATCTTTACGGA
>JAVEQZ010000036.1:0-9997 GCA_034007405.1 Candidatus Moraniibacteriota bacterium
AAAAAAAGCAATACCTGGCAAGTATCGCTTTTGAGTTGATTTTTCTCACTTTTCACCCCTTCAGGGCATAAATTTCAAAAGATTAACGACGCTCGGAACGAAAAGTTTTTAAAAATATCAGACCGACAACAACAAAGACCAAAAATATCACCGCCAAAGGAAACCACTTTTGATCCTGCAAAACGCGATCATCGCTCTGATCGCAAACATCCCCCGCTCCGTCGGCATCCTCGTCGGCTTGATTGCGATTGGGTATATCCGGACAATTATCCGCACTGTTTATGATGCCGTCTCGATCAAAATCGTCGCAAGCGTCTCCGCGACCGTTGTGATTCAAATCCGCCTGATCGCTGTTTTTTATGCCTACACAATTATCCCCCTCGTCCGCCACTCCGTCACCGTCCGAATCGGCTTTTTCATAAAAAGTATTTTTTCCGGAAGAAATTTTTGACGCCAAGATAATCTCTTCATCCTGTCGCAGATTCGGCATTTCTCCGGACTCTATTCTGACATAACGATCCAGATCAAAAAAGACTTCATATTTTTTTCCGGGTTGCGCCAAAAATCGAACGCTATCCCGACTCTCAGCGACTCCGCCTGAATTATGATCAATAAATTGCAACTCCCTTATCCTGAGCGGTTGCACATAATACAAAGATATCTTAAATTCGGAAGCTTTGGTTCGAGGAAAATTAAGAACCGATGATAAAGGCTTGCTTTTTCCCAAAATTATTTTTTCTTGACCACCAACCATAGCGCTTATTTCCACCGCTTCCGGCAAAGCCACAAACTTATCCAAATACAAAGTCAGAGAGTCGGTATCAATCCCGATTTCAGAAGTGATAAAAATATCCACTCTTTTTTGATCGACCCCGTTATCGGAAAAATATTCTTTAAAAGTTTCCATATTGCCGTCCGCCAACAATCGACTATCTCTTCCGTCAAAAGAATCTCTTGCGGTATAGTTGATTTTTTTGTTTTTTTCAATAACGATTGCCGGTTGAATCGCTCCCGATTCTTTTTCAATCACCAAAACTTGTCGCAATGAGCCGTTTTTAAACTCAATGGGAAATTCAATAACCGAAGGAAAATTAATTTTTCCAAATTCAACATCAGCCACCGATTGAAAAGCTTTTTTTAAATTTTCAACCGATTTTTCCTCTTCGGCCCAAGCGACCGCAGTCGTAAAAAGTAAAAAGATTGCAAAAATTATTTTTTTCATAATTATTTGAAAGTTAATCAAGTTTGAATTCATCAACACCCTTTTTCCTGCCGAAAAAGGTGGTACTGACAAACAGCGCACCCACAATAAAGAAAGTAATGATTTTTCCTTCGATGCCCATATTTCCGAACTCATAAAAGAACAAACGGAAAAGCACAATCGCAAAGAAGATTTCACCCACTATTTTATAAAAACGATACTCGGACATCTTACCGGCCACATAAAAGAAAATTCCAACCAAAGTGTAAATTATCAAGGCGATGGTGGTGGCGACGGTTTCTGAATAAATTAACAAATGCGCCATTATCCAAACCAAAACCGTCGCATAAAATCCGCCCATCAAACCGTAAAACCTGACCAAATTTAATTTTTCCTTATTTTCTCGATATTCCTCTCCTAAAATCCTGATCGCCAAATAAGCCACCAAAAAAGAAAATACGCACAAAAGAAAAGTTACCAGCATATCACCACTAATATCATAATTGTCGTAATAAGAATGATATCTCTTTGAGCGGTTTAAATAGTTGAAAATATTATCCAGATTTTCCAAACTCAAGAAAAACAAAACCGCGTACAAGATAATTCCCATTTTTTCGACACCCTTGAGTTCCACTCCGTTCTTTTTATTTAAATACAAGCCGGCTACCGCAATAAGAGTAAATTCAACGGTAAGCGCCACCAATAATTCCCAATTTTTAAATTGCACCGCCGTAGCACTGACCAAAAGCACCGTCGCCACTACCGAATAAAGTACGACCGGGTCCTTTAGCTTGGTCATAGAAAAAATGAAATAGGCTCCCAACGCAAAGATTAAACCGCCGAAAGTAATCAAATAAACCTGCGCCTCCTCCGGTCCGACTATCAACATCCAAATCAAAAAAATCAAACCCGTCAAGCCGGAAACGGTCAGATCATAAACATTGGCGCTCTTTTTGGCCAAGACGGTAAAAATATTACTAACATAAAAAACAGCGATAAAAGCGATGGAAAAAATAAGCGCCATAGTTTGATTATCAAAACCTTCCAAAATTTCATAAAAGATCGAATAAAAGAAAACGGAAACCAGAGAAATAATATTTAAAGCGTTCCAGCCGGTTCGAGCCCCGACCCAAAGCATCCCCAGAGTCAAGATAAACAAATAGAAAAATATCAACAAAATATCCACCCGATCGATAACAAAAAGCGGAACGATTAAACCGCTCAGCAAAGAAGTTATTCCCAAGAAAACATTATCCTGCTTGACTGCCGTAAAAGACATCAAAATCGAAAGGGAAAAAGCGACAAATAAAGCTAAGGTAGCCGGAAACAAATCATACATACCAATTCCGGATAAAATCGAAACCAAAATCGAAGCCGCACCCAAAACCATCAAAGCGTTGCCTTGGATAATGTTTTTGAAACCGCGCTGAAAACCAAAAAGTAAGACAATCACCCCGAATAAAATCCCCAAACCGATCCTCCCCACTTCTCCAATCCAATTGTTGATAAAGGCGTAGGTTACAAACCATCCGACCGATAAAATCAACAAGAAAACACCCACTTTAAGCGGCCATTCTTCCGAAAGCCAACTGAAAAATCTCTCCAAAAAGTTTTTCTCTTGAACACTTGGGAGCACAGGGCTTTCGCCTTGAACAGCTTGCCACTCTTGCATTTCTTCACCCTGAAAAACATTTTCTCCACCGGGGGAAACGACTTTTTCTCCCTGACTTTGACCGACGATCTCCGCCTTTTGAACTTCTTTCTTTAATTCACTTAGACTACCGGCAGTTTTTATTTCCTTGATTTGCCTTTCTAAGCTGTTAAGTCGACTTTGAAAATAAATAAAAAAGACAAAAAACAAAACAATGACAAGCAATTCCATACTTTTTAATTTTAATGATTATCAAAAAAACAAGCGTTTCTTAAAGCTTGCTTATTTCTTTCAGATCCCCGTCCGGCAGATAAAGAATGATCAATCCGATAATTATCCCGCCCACGGCCAAAGGCAAGTGATTGTTGTCAAAAAATATCAAATCCAGATAATCAACCACGTACCAAACACCTCGCCAAATCAAAACCAAGCCAATTACGATATTGAGGTTTTTGGCAAAATAAATTATTTTTTTGAAGATTTCTTTTTGTTGCATACTTTATAGATAAATAATAGCACACCTCTCAAAAAATAAAAAATTCCAAAGGTAAATTTTATCTTTCCAAAAAAATTAATCCAAATAATGTTTTTTTGTTTTTTCTATCTCTTTCAATTCTTCCAACAGCTCTCCCTTCCTTAGTTTGATAAGCAAGGGTAACACTCCGCAGTTTGCACACTTTCCCCAATTACACCCCTTTTTACCTTCTCTGTTCAATTTCCGACAAATTTTTATCTCCCGCAAAAAAACCTCTTGACTTATTTCCGACTGAAAGCTCATATATTTTTTTTATTAACTTATATTTTAATTATACCACTCGAAAAAAAGTTAAACACTGCCCAAAAATCGCTTCTCGTGCTATTATATAAATTAATCTGATATAATTTAGATGACTAAATTTTATAGGGGCTAAGTCCCCTATCGGGGACTTAGCCCCTATAAAATAATGCTAAAACACAGAAGAAAATCAAAATTTCGATATATCTATTTCTTTTTGATAATCTTAGGCGGTTTTTATTTTGGAAAATTCCTGTTTTTTAAAGACAAGCGCGTCTTGGGTATTACCGCTTCCGAAAAGAAAATTATTCTTAACGATAACGGCTTCAAAAAAGAATTTAAAACAAACGCCTTGTCCGTTGAAGAATTTATAAAAGACACGGGAATTCCTTTGACAGAAAAAGATCTTATGTTTCCCGACAAATCAGCTCTTCTTTTGCCTAATTTAAACATAGAAATTCAGCGTCCGAAAAAGATAATCGTTTCGGTCGACAAAGAAAAAAAAGAGCTCTACGGTTTCAAAGAAACGGTCGGCGAAATTATTTCCGAAAACAATCTAAATATCAAAGAAGAAGATCTTGTCAAACCGGAAAGAGACACTATTGCCCATAACGAACAAGAGATAAAAATCACTCGGGTGGAAATCAAAGAAGAAATTGTAAAAAAAAATATCGATTTCAAAACTATTGAAAAAGAAGATGACAAATTGAGTTGGCGCACTCGAAAAACAGAAGTCAAAGGCGAAAAGGGAACTAAGGAAATCCGCTATGAAGTGGCCTATCACGACAGCAAAGAAGTTAATCGAAAAATAAAAGAAACGGTTGTAACCAAGGAGCCGGTTGATGAAGTAGTGATTCAAGGAACCTATGTAAAATTGGGAAAATCCCACACCGGCCTGGCCAGTTGGTACGCTCACACCGGCACGATGTCGGCCGCCAATCCCTGGTTACCGATGGGTAGCTATGTCAAAGTGACCAATAAGGATAATGGCAAATCGGTTATTGTGAAAATAAACGATCGCGGACCGTTCGGCCCCAATCGGATTATCGACCTCGACAAGGTCGCCTTTGAAAAAATCGCCTCTTTGGGTCAAGGAGTAGCCAATATAAAAATGGAAGAAATTACCAACTAAGTAAGTGTCGGATTTTTTATTTTAAAAAAAGTTTATTTTTTTATAAATTAAACCGCCTCAAAAACCATCCCAGCAAACTAAAGCGCTCTTCTCTTGAATCCAAGAAATTTACCAAATCCTCTCTTTTTTCCTTTAAATTTAAAATTTGTTCATTCACTTCGCTTAAAATATTTTCATCCGCAATATTGTTTTTTCGATCTTCCATCAATTCGATTTTTTCTCCATACCCGGTCAAATTCTCTTCCAAAATTATAACTGTTTTATAATCCTCTCCGATAAAAAATTTGGTCCAAGCAGATCGATTTTTTATTTTTTCTTCCAGATTTTTTCCATCCGTCAACATTGCTTCAACTTCCTTGGAGAGATTGTCGATAATCGCTTTTTCTTCGGCATCAATTTTAGCAATCCTCTCTTCTTCGGCTTTTTGCGCTTCCAATTGAAGTTTCTTTTCTTTTTCCAAAACAGAAAGCGCTTCTTGTCGTTCCTTTTCTTCCAGCGCCGCCAGTTCAGCTTCACGCTCCTCCTTGGTCTTGGTAGCATCGGCAATTTTATCTTCATCAAATTTGCAAGCTGTGGCAAAATCTTTCTTTTTATTTTCAAAAACTTTATTGGAATTCAATTCCATCGAATCAGACCAATAACCCTTAGGCTTTCCCTCTCCCCCGCTGGGAGCCTTGCAATCCAAGCCGTAATTACTGTTTTTGGAAATAATATTATTTTTTATATGCACATTGCCCAGCTTATCGGTATCGGTATAAAACTGAGCGGCAATTCCGCTGGAATCGTTTCGATTAATGTCATTATTCAAAATATCCAGTTCCGACTTACCCAAAATAACCTCGATACCGCTTTCTCCGTTTTCGTAAATTTTATTATTATTAATCGATCCGCTGACATCCGCTCGAATATCCAAACCTTCCTCGGCATTTTTGTATATTTTACAGTTGGTAATTTTGATATTTTTACCCTTTTGAATATATAATCCCTTTCGATTATCGGTAATTACCGTATCATTTATAACCAACTTTCCTCCACCCGAAGTCAAGATGCCGATATTCGCTTTTTTGACTTCCGCATTATCTATTTCCGCATCCGCTCCCTCCTCAATTTCAATTCCGCCGTAAACAGTCACTTTTCCTATTTCGGAATTATTTTGCATAATCAATTTTCCTTCGATAACAGTTTTGTCTCGATTGCTTCCGTTTAACTTCTGTGATTTTTTCAAAACCAAACTCTCGGAGTAGGTACCATTGGAAACTTTTACTTCTTTGCATTTATCATCTTCTATCGCTTTGGATATTTTTTTATAAGGTTTATCCCCGCTTCCGTCTCCGCTTCCTTCCGCGTCCTTGTCAACATAACAAATGTCTCCCGCCCAAACAAAAGAAGGCGCCAAAAAAACGCCCCCTAACAAAAAAAATATTAATATTGGAAAAATATTATTTATTCTCATCTTTATTCATACTAACACGGTTAAAAATAATTTCAAATGTCAAATAAAATATTAAATTCAAAAAAATCACAGATTCTTTGAAAATAAAGTTCTTAAAATGATATAATTTCAAAATTTAATCATTTTTACATTCATTTATCATTTGAAATTTGAAATTAAAAGTCTTAAAAAAATTAATATTTTTTAAGCGCTTCTTTAAGATATTTCCCCGTATAACTTTCCTTGTGCCATCTGGCCACTTCTTCCGGGGTTCCGGTAACAATTACTTTACCCCCTTTTTCTCCTCCCTCCGGACCGAGATCAATAATCCAATCCGCCGATTTGATCACATCCATATTGTGTTCAATTACAATCACCGTATTACCGGCATCCACCAAGCGATTAAGGATAGCTAATAATTTTTTGACATCTTCGAAATGCAATCCGGTAGTCGGTTCATCCAAGATATAAATATTGTGCCCACCGGAACGACGCGATAATTCGGTAGCCAACTTTACTCTCTGCGCCTCTCCTCCGCTCAAAGTAGTCGCGCTTTGTCCCAATTCGACATAACCCAAACCGACTTCCTCCAAAACCCTCAATTTATTGGAGATCAAAGTAAAATTTTTAAAAAACTCCAACGCCTCACTAACCGTCATTTCCAAAACTTCAGAAATATTTTTTCCTTTATATTTTACTTCCAGAGTCTCCCGATTGTAACGTTTACCCTTACAAACATCACAAGGCAAATAAACATCCGGCATAAACTGCATCTCGATTTTCAAAAATCCCTCTCCTTGGCAATTTTCACATCGCCCTCCGCGCACATTAAAAGAAAACCTTCCCGGACTATAACCACGCGCTTTGGCATCTTTGGTGGAAGCGAATAAATCGCGAATAAAATTAAACAAACCGGTGTAAGTAGCCGGATTGGAACGGGGAGTCCGTCCGATCGGCGCTTGATCAACCATAATTATTTTATCCGCATTATGAGTACCGATTATTTCCTGATGAGCACCGGGAATTTCCAGAGTTCGATGCAATTTATTGGCAAGTGCTTTATAAAAAGTATCCTTGACCAAAGTCGACTTTCCACTCCCGGAAACCCCCGTCACACAAATAAAAGTATTGAGCGGGAATTCCACATTGATATTTTTGAGATTATTTTCTCGAGCACCTTTAATAATTATACTTTTTTTATTGAAAGCCTTCCTTCTGAGATTGGGAATTTCAATCTTATTTTTTCCGTTCAGATATTGGGCAGTGGCGGACTTTTTGCTCCGCATCACTTCTTCCGGAGTACCGATAGCGACAATTTCTCCCCCGTGTTTGCCGGCGCCCGGACCGATATCCACCAAAAAATCGGCCGCTTTCATCGTTTCTTCATCATGTTCGATAGCGATTACAGTGTTGCCCAATTTTTTTAAATTTCTCAAAGTTTCAATCAATTTTTCATTATCTCTAGCATGTAAACCGATTGACGGCTCATCCAAAATATATAAAACTCCCACCAACTGGGAACCGATTTGCGAAGCCAACCTGATCCGTTGAGACTCTCCCCCGCTCAGAGTTCTGGCACCCCGAGCCAAAGTTAAATAATTCAAACCGACATCGTTTAGAAAAGTTAATCGATTTACAATCTCTTGAACGATTCGACCGGCGATAATTTCTTCTTTGGCGGTTAATTTTAAATTCACAAAAAAATCCAAAGCGTCGGCAATATTTTTTTGCGAAACTTCATCAATATTTTTACCTTTTATTTTAACCAAGAGAACCTCTTTTTTATAACGAGTGCCTTTACAAGTCGAACAAGGATTTTGACTCATATATTTTTCAATATCGTTTCTCACCGCTTCGGAAGTGGTTTTTCTATATCTGTCTTCCAACCAACCGATTACCCCTTTCCAAGTCATAAAATATTCCCGCACCCCGGTGCGAAAATGATACCGAATACTGATTAAATCCTCATCTTCGGCTCCGTACAATAAAATATCCAGTTCTTTTTGGCTCAAATCCTTGAGTCTTTTGTTTTCGGCGATGTGATAATAGTTGGTTACCGAGCGAAAAACCGTTCCAAAATAATTATTTGATTTATAGCTCCAGGGCAAAATCCCCCCCTCCCCGATAGTTTTATTTTTATCCGGCATAATTAATTTTGCATCCAACTCCTTTTTACTACCCAATCCCTCGCAAGCCTCGCAAGCGCCAAACGGAGCATTGAAAGAAAAAAGTCTCGGCTCCAATTCCGGAAATTCTATTTCATGAATCGGACAGGCCAAATTTTGATTGAATGAATTTTCTTTTTTTCCGCTTTTTATCACCACAATTCCTTGGGCGATTTTTAGTGCCCGCTCAATACCTTCGAATATCCGGCTCAAATTTTCATCCCCGACTTTCAATTTATCGATTATGATATCAATATTATGATTTTTATATCTCGCCAATTCAACAGTTTTCCAATCGGCCAAATTTATTCTCTTACCGTTTACGCGAGCGGTTCCGTAACCGCTTTTGTACATATTTTCCAAAAGAGTGCTGTATTCCCCTTTTCGACTGCGGACCACCGGAGCGATAATCTCAATCTCCTTACCCTCCCCCAACTCAATCACCCGATCAACAATTTCATCGATTGTCATTTTGCTGATTTCCCGACCGCACTCCGGACAATGCGGGATGCCTATTTTTGCATACAGCAAACGCAAATAGTCATGAATTTCGGTAATGGTTCCGACTGTTGAACGCGGATTTCGAGAAACTGATTTTTGATCAATGGAAATCGCCGGACTAAGTCCCTCGATATAATCCACATCCGGCTTATCCATCTGGCCGAGAAATTGTCGAGCATAACTGGATAAACTTTCCAAATATCGTCTTTGTCCCTCGGCAAAAATCGTATCAAAAGCCAGGGTACTTTTACCACTGCCGGAAAGTCCGGTAAAAACTATCAATTTGTTGCGAGGGATTTCCAAACTCACATTTTTGAGATTGTGTTCCCGCGCCCCTTTAACTATTATTTTATCTTGTTGCATATATTTAACCGCCATTCTCAACTGACGAATTTAATTTTAATCGTATCTCATATCATACAACAAAAAAATAAATTTGTCACCCCCTATTGAGATGAATCTTGTATTTTGTATTAAGTATTATGTATAAAATAAAAAGCAATAAAAAAATAATTTTATCAATTCAAGATTATATTATTTTTTATAATTTCTTGATAAGCATAAAAACTTTGTCTTTTTTGCCTAACCAGGGTTTTTCTATTTATCTGCACCAAGCCGAAAAAATAATCATAGCCCCCGGTCCATTCGTAAGCGTCCGTTAAAGAATAGTGAAAATATCCCCGCAAATCAATCTTATCTTTTTTAATTTTTTCCAATTGCTCAATCATTTTTTGGATAAATTCCACTCTATCGCAATCATCCAAGATGCAATCGGTTGGTTTACCGTTTTCTAAAATTATAATAGGCTTTTTATATTTTTGGTAAATTTCTTTGGCGACAGCATATATTCCGGCAGGAAAATTTTTCCAACCATTCGGATTATGAGGATTATCCGTTTCGACAAAACCGCCTACTCCGCCGGCAAAAAATCCGTCAAATTTTATCCCGCTTTGACGATAATAATTAATCCCGATAAAATCTTGATATTTTTCAATTCTTTTTAATAAATAATTAAAACGGAAATATTTTGATATTCTAATAGCCGATTTTTCCAAAAAATATTTTGGACTATTTTTAGGCGAAGCCGGGTAATAATTATTTATCAGATGCGCGCTCCCTACTAAAATATTTTTTGATTTT
>JAVEQZ010000037.1:0-4503 GCA_034007405.1 Candidatus Moraniibacteriota bacterium
TGATTGCGGTGAATTTGGTTTTTGTCTCGATGGGCGAGTGGAGAGCGGTTTCAAGTCTTGGGGATTATATTTTTTTAAACAAAATTTTGGGCGGTTTGGTGGCTTGGTTTTTCTTTTTTTGTTTGGTTTATTTTTCCCGCGAAAAATGGATGGGTTGGGGGGATGTGTATATCGGATTTTTGGTCGGTTTGATCTTGGGTTGGCCGAGCGTCCTTTTGGGTTTGATGTTGGCTTTTACTTTGGGTGCGGTTTATGCGCTGATTCTCCTTGCCGGCAAAAAAGTCGGACTCAAAACCGAAGTACCGTTTATTCCCTTTTTGGTCTCGGGTTTGATTGGGACTGTTTTTTTGACCGAGCAATTTCCTTTGTGGATGAATTATTTTTATTTTTAAGATGTTAGATTCTCGAGCATTGTTTACAGTTTTTCTTATTTTTTTCATTTCTACTGATTCCCTTCTGTCATTCCGCTCGCCGCGGCGAGGAAGGAATCTAGAGATCTCTGCGCCACCGCTAAAGCTAAGGCGGCACGCGGTCCATAAAGTCGAGATGACACATCGGAGCTCAAAATGATATTGGAAAAAGCGTATATAAAGTATAAATAAAGCTATTAATTCTTACATTTAAGAAATAAAGCTCTGAAAAATTTGGCATAAAAAATAAAAAGTGTTATAATTGGGTCATACGAAAATCTTTCGCAAGCAAAAAGAAAAAAACAAAAAATCAAATATGTTTAAGTTAAAAAATAAAAAAGGAATGACCCTTATCGAAGTGGTGGTGGTGATTGCTATTATCGGTATAATGGCGGCAGTGTCCATAGTTTCCTTATCAAAAACCAGAAATCAAGCTTCTGTCGAGGGAGAGGCAGAAAAACTAATATCGGTGATTAGGGAAGCTCAAAACTATGCGATAAACGGCAATCAAACCAGTGATAAATGTTATCAGTATTCAGTTTCGACCAATGGTCCCAACTTTTATAAATTAAAAAATGGTTCCGACGCTAGTTGCACAATGGAGAGTATTTTTGAGCTGGCAAATGGTGTTGAATTTTTAGGTAGTATAAGTGTATCCTTCAATGCTCCCCATGCTGACAAATCAACTCCGGGTGTTACTTCCTTTGTTTTAAAAAAGGGATCTTTTGAATGCACCATAGGAGTCAATCAGACCGGTTTAATAACGAAAAGTTGTTTATAATGTTAATTTCCTAAATATGCTAAAAAAAATAAAAAACATAAATAAGCAAAAAAAAGGTTTTTCTATCGGGGAGGTTATTTTGGCTGCATTTATTTTAAGTTTCGGAATGGTGGCTGTGCTAAATCTTTTTGTCCGGGGAATTAAAGAGCTTCAGGATGAGCGCGATACGGTGGTGGCTTCGATGTTGGCACAGGAAGGGGTGGAGCTAGTAAGGAATATACGAGATAATAATTGGGCGGGTCGGAATTATTTTGACCCAGATCCTTTAGGAAAAATTACACCAGAGACATTTGATAAAATTGAAATTAGAGAAAATTGCTCTATTTCTTACTTGGACAATCAGATTGATAATTCAAAATGTTCCTCCGGTAATTCAAAAGTCTCTACAGGTTCTAATATTATGAAGATTGGTAGTGGTAGTTTTTTTCTTCAAAAAGACTCGGGCACTAGAACTAAATTTAAAAGAAAGATTAAGACGGAAAAAGACGGTGATGATAAGATGATAGTAACCAGCATTGTTATTTGGGGAGGCAACTCATATCCATCCGATTGTACTGTTTCTAAAAAATGTGTCTTTTCTCAGTCAATTTTGACTAATTGGGGCACTGGAACCTAGATTACATTTTATAAAAAATAAAGAAATGAAAATTAATTTTTTTGGAAAAATAAATCCGATAAAAAGGCAATCATTTGATATGAGAGGTTTTACATTAATTGAGGTAGTCGTCGCCATTGCTGTTTTTTCTATTATTTCAGTGGCTGCAGTCGGTGCTTTTTCGGCCATGTTTAGCTCTTATAAAAGCGCCAGAAATCTCAATGAAAATTTAAAAAACAGTCAATATGCTATGAATTTAATGAATAAAACTTTTAGAACCAGTACGGTTGTAAATCCAAGCTCTGAAGGTGAGTCTACTTTTTTGGAGGTTTATGATTATTCTCAAAATAAATGTTTTAGGTATAGCTTTTCCGGTGGTAAGCTTTTGAGATCCTCGGCTGCTTTAAACCCTACGTCAACAATTGAATGTGGTTCATTTGTCTCAGATGGGGAGATGACCTCTGGTTTGGTAACTGGGAGTTTTTATGTTGTTCCGAGTGAGGGTGGTGTTTATACTAATTTAGCTGGTGATGCTATTGGCCCAAAAAGTGTAAAAGTGGGAAAAATCACTACAGCTATGAAGATATCTAATGGTAGTGGAAGTCAAATGAGGGAAGTAAATTTACAAAGCACGGTTTCTCTCAGGGATTATTCTTTGTCCAATATAGGTATAGATATGGAAATACCTCTTTGAACAGGATCACGTAATCATTATTTCTTAATATGAAAAAAAATAAAAATAAAATAAAAATAAAATTGAATAAGCGCGGATCGGTTCTGGTTTTTACCCTTTTTTTACTTTCCATTTCTCTTATTTTAGGATTAAGTCTGATGGCTTCTTCAGTCGCCGGTAGAAGAAGCTCTCTTTCTACTAGTAAATCGGTGCATTCTTTTCAGGTGGCTGACAGCGGTTTGGAATATGCATTTTTAAAAATAAGAGAAGAGAGTTTTTCCGGTAGTCCCACTGCTGCAATAAAAACCAAAAATATTGAGGATGTTTTTGGTGCTGCGGTTTGCGATCCTTCTGGGTTCATTGAGTATGACGCAGGGGGAGGTGGTCAGGTTAGTTTATATTTTTATTCCGATGCTGATAATGATGATGCTTATGATCAGGAGTATTGCTACGACAGTTCTGCGACTTTTGACAAAATAGAGAAGATAAAATCAATCGGAACTAACAATGGAATCTCCAGGTCAGTTGAGGCGGGAGGATTGGATTTTACTGCTTATTAAATTTTTTTAAATTAAAAAATATTCAACACCAATCTCTTGAAAAAAAGTCCTTTTTGGACTTTTTATTTTTTTAGGTCTTTATTTTGTTGATTTTATTTGATAAGATAAACTTGTATGAAAAATCAAGAGAATATCCGGCAAAAAATCGAAAAGTTGAGAAAGGAAGTGGATAAGCACCGCTATCTTTATCATGTTTTAGATAGACCGGAGATAGAGGATTCGGTATTTGATTCTCTTTTGGAGGAGCTGATTAACCTGGAGGAAGCTCATCCCGAATTTTATTCGCTTACCAGTCCTTCTCAGCGAGTGGGCGGAGAGGTTTTGGACAAGTTTCGAAAAGTAAAACATTCTTTCCGTCAATGGTCGTTTGATGATATTTTTGATTTTGACGGACTCCTCAAATGGGAAGAAAAAATAGCCAAGATGCTTTTTAAAAAGGGAATCGATTTTTCCAAAGAAGAATTGAAATATTGCGTGGAGTTGAAAATCGACGGCCTAAAGATAATCTTGGAATATCAAAGGGGAAAACTTTTGCAGGCCGCTACGCGAGGAGACGGAGTAATCGGCGAGGATGTGACCGGGAATATCAAAACTATCCAAAGCATTCCTTTGGAGTTAACTCAGGAAACCAATTTGATAGCGGTGGGAGAGGTTTGGCTTGGCAAAAAGGAATTGGAAAAAATCAATCAAGAAAGGCAAAAAAATAATGAAGCCCCCTTTGCCAATACCCGCAACGCCGCCGCCGGCTCGATTCGCCAACTTGATCCCAAAGTGGTTGCCCGGAGAAAACTCGATTCATTTTTTTATGATATAGAGGGGGTGGGAATAAACAATATTCAATATTCAATATCCAATGAGGATACAAAAATAAAACAGGAAAATAAATTAGCATTGTCTTTGCGAGGTATTCCGAAGCAATCTCCGCCGATACTTAATGGATTCGTCGAAGTTGAAACTCAGATTGATGAGCTGGAATTGTTGAAAAAAATGGGATTCAAGGTCAATCCTTATCATCGGGCTTGTAAAACTATCAAGGAGATCGAAGATTTTTATCAGCAGTGGATAAGCAAAAGAGACGGGGAAAACTATGATTTGGACGGTATTGTCATCAAAGTAAATAGCAAAAAATATCAGGATTTGCTCGGATACACCGGCAAGGCTCCGCGTTGGGGGGTGGCTTATAAATTTCCGGCCCAAAAAGTCACCACGGTTATCGAGGATATTTTTGTCCAAGTTGGTCGAACGGGGGCGCTTACGCCGGTAGCGCATTTGCGTCCGGTCAGAGTGGCCGGTTCGGTGGTTAGTCGAGCCACTTTGCATAACGAAGACGAGATAAATCGTTTGGATATCAGAATCGGCGATACGGTCATCATTCAAAAGGCGGGAGATATTATCCCGGAGGTGGTGGGGGTTTTGAAAAATCTAAGAACCGGTCGAGAGAAAAAATTCAAGATGCCTCAAAAATGTCCCGTTTGCGGGGGAGA
>JAVEQZ010000037.1:4603-7926 GCA_034007405.1 Candidatus Moraniibacteriota bacterium
CAATTTGGAAACGCTCAAAAAAATGGAGACTCTGGGAGTGACGGTTTTCTCTGAAATACAGCCCGCCGGAGAAAAAAATAGTAATTTTAAAGATAAAACTTTTGTCCTTACCGGCGCATTAGCCGGCTTTACAAGAGATGAAATAAAAGATATTATTAGAAAAGAAGGAGGCAAAATATCCTCCACAGTCAGCGCTAAAACAGATTTTGTGATTGTCGGAGAAGATCCCGGCTCAAAGTATGAAAAAGCGAAAAAATTGGAAATCACGATTTTAAACGAAAAAAGTTTTAGGAAAATGATTCAATCCTAATTGATTGACTTTTAGAATAATATAAATAATTAAAAATTAAAAATTAAAAATTCAAAATTACAGTTTAAAATTCAAAGTTTTAGGAAAAATCTTTCACTAAAAAATTTTGAATTGATAATTGCAACTTTTAACTTTGCACTTTGAGTTTTTAATTATTAGTTATGTTAAACAAAGAAGATATTATGCACATTGCCGCTTTGGCCAGAATCGGTTTGCGGGAAGATGAAATAGAGAAATACCAGCGTGAGCTATCGCTGATTTTGGATTATTTTCAAAAACTGGAAAAAGCCGACACGGAAAATGTCGAGCCTATCGGACATATTACCGGTATAAATAATGTTTTGCGTTCGGATGAAGCTTCTGAAAATCAAGCGGATTTGGTCAAGGGGATTTTTGAAAATTTTCCCGCCACTGCCAATAATAAAGTAAAAGTCAAAAGTATATTATCATAAAATATGATCAGAGAAATAAACGAAAATCTGAAAAACGGAAAAATTACCGCCACGGATCTCACTCGGAATTATTTGTCCAATATTAAAGAAAAAGATTCTGTAATCGGTGCTTTTCTTACTCTCAATGAAGAGGAGGCGCTAAAAAAGGCCCAAGCGGTTGATGAAAAGATAAAAAAAGGCGAGGAGATTGATCTTTTGGCCGGTATCCCGATGGCCCTCAAGGACAATATGTGCGTCAAGAGGATGCGGACTACCGCCGGATCAAAAATTTTGGACAACTATATTGCGCCTTTTGATGCTACGGTAGTAAGTAAGTTAAAGCAAAAAGATGCTGTTATTTTGGGCAAAGTCAATATGGATGAGTTTGCTATGGGGGCTTCGACCGAAAACAGCGCTTATCAAAAAACCAAAAACCCCGTCGATACCACTCGGGTGCCCGGCGGTTCTTCGGGCGGTTCGGCCGCCGCAGTCGCCGGCGATATGGCTGTCTATGCTCTCGGTTCGGATACGGGCGGATCTATCCGTCAACCGGCTTCTTTTTGCGGAGTGGTCGGGTTAAAGCCCACTTACGGAAGAGTTTCGCGACACGGTTTGATTGCGATGGCTTCCAGTTTGGATCAGATCGGACCGATTACTCATAATGTCGAGGATGCGGCTATCGTTTTGTCTCGAATTGCCGGACAAGACAAAAAAGACGCCACCTCCGCTCAAAGTGGCGGAAAATTTTATGAAGATTATTTGCAAGGCGAGATAAAGGGGATGAAAATCGGTGTTCCGAAAGAGTATTTTACCCATGGTTTGGATGAGGAGATAAAAAATATTTCTTTTGAAGCTTTGGAAAAATTCAAATCTTTGGGAGCCGAATTGGTAGAAATTAATCTTCCTCACAGTGATTATGCTTTGGCGGTTTATTATATTATTGTCACTTCCGAAGTCAGTTCCAATTTGGCCAGATTTGACGGAATCCGCTACGGCTTGAGTATTGATGATCAAAAAGAGTCAAGAATTGGAAATGGTAATTTATTGGAAACTTATTTGGATACTCGACAAATCGGCCTCGGCGATGAAGTTAAGCGCCGAATAATGCTGGGAACCTATGCTTTGTCCGCCGGTTATTACGACGCTTATTATAAAAAGGCCCAAAAGGTGAGGAGACTTTTGCGTCAGGATTTCGAAGAGGCCTTTAAAAAAGTGGATGTTATTTTTTCGCCGACTGCGCCGGAAGTAGCTTTTAAATTCGGTGAAAAAACTCTGGACCCGCTTCAAATGTATTTATCCGATATTTATACCGTTACCGCCAATCTGATAGGTGCTCCGGCGATTTCTTTTCCGGTGGGAAATGTCGAAAAGGAGGGCGTCAGTCTGCCGGTGGGCGGACAGTTGACCGGCAAATGGTTTGGTGAAGAAGAACTTTTGAATGCGGCATATAGTTTCGAAAAGTATTAATTTGAAATTTAAAATATACAATTAACAAAATTAAATAAATCTCGAATTAGAAAGTATATGTCATCCGTCAAAAGTCAACCGTCATCAATAAATCATTTTTATGATCTTGATGTATGGAAAGAAGCTCACAATCTATCAATTGAGATATATAAACTAACTGATAAATTTCCCAAAAAAGAAACTTATGCGATAGTGGATCAGATCAGAAGAGCTTCAACTTCAGTGGGTGCCAATATTGCCGAAGGTTTCGGAAGGTTTCATTATAAAGAAAAAATAAAATTTTATTATAATGCTCGCGGTTCAATCTGCGAAGTTCAGAATTTTTTATTTTTAGCTCAAGATATTAATTATCTGGATAAAATTATAGCCAGAGAAATATTTCTAAAATATGAAAATTTAAATAAAAGATTAAATAATTTTATCAGATCAGTTTTAAAAAAGATGACCAATGACTGTTGACTGATGACAAATTGATTAAGACTTAAATTATGGAAATAGATACAGATTTCATCATTATAACAATTTTTCAAATATTTAATTCCTTCCTGGACTCCGGTCTTTTTTGGTTTATTAAATTTTTCTTGGCTATTTATGTAACGGTTCTGTTTGTGGATATGGTTTTGCTTCTTTTTGTCCGCGGGCTGGGAGGGGATTTGAGGGATACTTTCAAGGGAGCTCAAGTACCTTTGGCTTCCAAGAAAAAGATGCAAAAGCGTTGGTCGCTTATCGAAGAAAGATTGGAGACCAATCAGATTGCTCAGTTTAAGGCGGCGATTTTGGAGGCGGACAAAATGGCGGATGAAATTTTGGCTTCAATCGGTTTCGGGGGTTCCAATATGAAAGAGCGTTTGGAAAAAGCCGACGCCAATCAGGTGGAAGAAATTGATAATTTAATCGAAGGTCACGCAATAAGAAATCGAATTATTCAAGAAGAAAATTTTGTCCTAAATAAGGAAGAAGCACGGAGAGTGCTGGGTTTGTATAAAGAATTTCTGGAGAATTTGGAAATGATATAATAAAATAATTTCATATAAAATTTGTCTTTGCGACTCGTCCACCTTGGAAGAGTATAAGGGCGAGATAGGTCTCGCTAAAGCTACTGCGAAGCGGGGGGG
>JAVEQZ010000037.1:8026-9946 GCA_034007405.1 Candidatus Moraniibacteriota bacterium
CGCCGACCGATTGGGAGCCGTCTCGAGAAGAAGAGCTCAAGAAAACAGGAAAAGTTGAGCTTATTGCTTGCGAGAATATCAATGAAATCAAGGGTAACGGCAAGGTATCGGGAGTGGTTTACAAATGCGCCGATTCGGATAAAGAGCTTGAAGTGGAGGGAATATTCATAGAAGTAGGTACGGTGCCGGGAGTGGTTTTGGCTAAAAATTTGGGGGTGGCGTTGGATGACAAAGAATACATAATCGTTGACCAAACTCAAGCTACCAATGTGGCGGGTGTTTGGGCTGCCGGAGATGTGACTACCGGCTCCAATAAATTTCGCCAAATAATTACCGCTGTTGCCGAGGGGGCGGTAGCCTCGGGCAGTGTTTATCGAAAACTGAGACTCTAATTTTATATTAGCAGATTAGCATTAAAGTATTTTAAAAAAAGTTGCCAGTCATCTATGCTTAGTAATCAAGAAAGAATTAAGATTTAATATTTAGGATTAAAGAAATATTAATTAAAAGTGCAAAATTAAAAGTTACCTGTCTGCCGACAGGCAGGAAAGTTGCAGTTGATAATTCAAAGTTTTTTTCTTTAAAATTTGCAACACTAGGACCCGATATTTTTACTAATTAATCAGTTTCTTTTGCTTCTTTTTTTAATATCTTTTTTATAATTTTTAATTTTGGATTGTAACTTTTAATTTTGCATTTTGCACTTTGAATTTTGAATCATAGAATATTATAGATTGCTAACTCGTTAACTCTCTAATAAACAATAATTAATTCCTCATACAAAATATGAACTCATTACAATTATCCAAAAAAATAGGAGGAAAAATCGAGGTTAAGTCCAAACAAAAATTAACCAAAGAAAATTTAAAAATTTTATATACCCCCGGCGTGGCGGATGTTTGTCGGGAGATTGCCAAAAACAAAAAAGCTTCTTTTGAGTTGACCATAAGGAAAAATACCGTGGCGGTGATTTCCGACGGCAGCGCGGTTTTGGGTTTGGGAAATATCGGCCCGGAAGCGGGATTGCCGGTGATGGAGGGTAAAAGCCTCCTTTTCAAAGAATTGGGCGGGGTGGATGCTTTTCCAATTGTTTTGGACACCCGGGACACGGAAGAAATTATAAAAATTGTCAAAAGTGTGGCGCCCACTTTCGGGGGAATAAACCTGGAAGATATTTCCGCGCCGAGATGTTTTGAAATTGAAAAGCGATTGATAAATGAATTGGATATTCCGGTTTTTCATGATGATCAACATGGGACGGCGATTGTAGTCTTGGCCGGTTTGATAAACGCCCTTAAAGTGGTGGATAAAAAAATCAATACGGTCAAAATCGTAATCGCGGGAGCGGGAGCGGCCGGCGTGGCGATTGCCAAATTGTTATTGGCCGAGGGAGCCAAAAATATTGTGATGGTCGACAGTCGGGGAATTATTTATCGTGAGAGAAAAGAGGGTCTTAATCAATCAAAAATTGAAATAGCTGAATTGACCAATATTCAGGGGCTAAAAGGAGACTTGCGGGACGCTTTGGTGGGGGCGGATGTTTTTATCGGGGTTTCTGCTCCCGATTTATTGGATGAAAAAGATATTCAAACTATGAATCCGGAATCAATCGTGTTTGCAATGAGCAATCCAACTCCGGAAATTATGCCTGAAATCGCCCTTAGGGGGGGAGCTAAAGTGGTGGCCACCGGAAGATCGGATTTTCCCAATCAACTTAATAATGTTTTGGTTTTTCCCGGAATTTTTCGGGGCGCTTTGGATAAACGAATCAAAAAAATAACCTTGAGGCACAAATTGAAGGCGGCTAGGGTTTTGGCCGGTTTGGTCAAAAATCCATCAGCCAAAAAAATCATTCCCGACGCTTTGGACAAGCGAGTGTCGCGAGCGATAGCTAAAATCTTTTGAGGCAATTAGCACTCT
>JAVEQZ010000038.1:0-9778 GCA_034007405.1 Candidatus Moraniibacteriota bacterium
CATATGAAAAAAAGAAAAAAATTAATAATCTGGATAATTGTTTTAGCCGTTTTCGGAAGTGGAATTTATTACTATTTGAAACCCAAGGATGTCGGGCCGGAATACACCACAGAAAAAGCAATTAGAACCGACTTGCAACAGACTGTTTCGGTGACGGGCGAGGTGGTCGATATTGTCAAAGCCGATGTTTCGCCGGAGATAAGCGGTACGACGGAAGAATTGGCGGTCAAAGTCGGCGATAGAGTGGAGAAGGGTCAAAAAATCGCCAAAATCAACGATTCCGTAGTGCGATCGCAATTAAACGAAGCTTTGATTGCCCTTCAAATTCAGCAAGAACAATTGGATTTGAAGCGGAGAAAATGGGACACTTTGAAACCGGAGGAAAAGGAGGCAGCCAAACTGGCGGTAGAAAGTGCACGCGCCACCACCTGGACATTACAGAAACAGATGAAAAAAAATATTGTGTACGCTCCCATTGACGGGATTATCGCCAAAAAATATTTGGAGGAGGGGGAGATGGCCACTATGGGGAAGCCGTTAGTAACTATTTCCGGAGAAAAAGGTTTTGAGATTGAGGCGGATGTACCGGAGTCGGATATTGATAAAATAAAAATCGGTCAAAAAGGTCAAGCGACTTTTGACGCCTTTCTTTCCGATGAAATATTCGAGTTTGAAGTTACCGAAGTTGAGCCGACTGCTACCATTATTCAGGATGTGGTTTATTATCGGGTGACTTTCAAAATTTTGACCGAAGAAAAAAGAATTAAATCCGGGATGAGTACCGATATTGATATTTTGACCGCTGAAAAGAAGGATGTTTTGGCAGTTTCCAATCAGGCTATAAAAAACGAAGACGGTAAGCGTTATGTAGAAATTTTGGAAACAGGTACTGATCAGCAAAAAACTGTCAGAAGGGCAGGTGTCAAAGCGGGGTTGCGGGGAGACAGCGGTCTGACGGAAATAGTTTCCGGCTTAAGCGAGGGAGAAGAAGTGATAACGTTTGTGAAAGAATCCAAATAGGAATTTAAGAAGTTGGGAATATAAGAATTTGATAAGTACGAAGCTTGAGAATTTAAGAATTTTAGAATATGTGAATATGGAGAAAGAAAAAATAAAATCTTTTGAGGATTTAATTGTTTGGAAGGAGGGTCATAGGTTAGTGTTGATGATTTATAATATTACCGGCAGTTTTCCTGATAATGAAAAATTTGGATTGGTATCTCAAATGAGGAGATGTGTAGTTTCTATAACATCCAATATTGCTGAGGGTTTTGGTAGGAGGGGTTATAAAGAAAAGGTTCAATTTTATTATATATCCTCTGGATCATTTAGTGAATTAAAAAATCAAATTTTAATTGCTAGAGATATTGGATATTTAAACGAAAAATCTTACGCTGAAATAATGAGTCAGGCCGATTGTGCGCATAAACTTTTAAATCTATTCATAAATAAAACGAAAACATTTATATCTAAATAGTTTTTCAAATCTGACAGATAATTGTATTAAATTTTTATTTTGTGGCATCCTATATTCTTAGAGTCTCAGTTTCTAAAATTCCTATGTTCATAAATTCATAATTTCCAAAGAAATGTCAATTCCGATTATACAAGTAAAAAATTTGGCCAAAACTTACATTAGCGGTGAAGTGGAGACTTTGGCTTTACGAGAAAACTCTTTTGAAATCAGCAAGGGTGAGTTTGTTTCCATAATGGGACCGAGTGGGAGCGGTAAATCAACTTTGATGCAGATCTTGGGTTTATTGGATCGGCCGACAGGGGGAGAATATTTTTTGGAAGGTAAGAATACCAGCACCTTTTCCGATGATGAATCAGCGGAGACTCGAAACAGTAAAATCGGTTTTGTTTTTCAGACTTTTAATCTTCTTCCGCGTACTACCGTTTATGAAAATGTGGAATTGCCCCTTCTCTACAATCACGATATTAGTAATAAAGTTAATGAAGGTAAGATAAAGGAGGCTCTGCGGGCGGTGGGGATGGAACATCGGACTTATTATTATTCCAATCAGCTTTCCGGGGGAGAAAAGCAAAGAGTGGCTATTGCTCGGGCTTTGGTAACCGATCCGGAGATAATTTTTGCCGATGAGCCGACCGGCAATCTCGATTCCAAAAGCGGAACTCAGATAATGCAGATTTTGCAAAAATTAAACGAAGCCGGTAAAACAATTATTCTCGTTACTCATGAAACTTTTACCGCTCAGCATGCCAAGCGAATTATTTTTGTCAAAGACGGCTTGATTGTTTCGGATGAGCCGGTCAAGGAAAGAAAAATCGCGATAGATGGAGAACTTCTTAAATAATTTAAAAATTATTTAATAAATAACAAAATCCTAATTTCAAATATCAAATGAATGATGAAATAACAAATTTATAATTTTTTAATTTAGATTTTTATTTGGAATTTGAAATTTGACATTTGGACTTATTATATAATATTTTTTAAATAAGATTTTAGTTTTGTATAACTAGAGATTAACGATGATTTAATAAAATGAACATAATTATTCCTATAAAAATTTCTTTCAAAAATTTGATGGCGGCCAAGTTCCGCTCTTTTTTGACTATGTTGGGAATTATTATCGGGGTGGCTTCGGTGATTATAATTTTTGCCGTCGGTCAGAGCGCTCAAGAGTTGATTTTGGATCAGATCAGAGGGGTGGGTTCGAATTTAATCGGAGTTTTACCCGGCGCTTCGGATGAAAAAGGTCCGCCGGCTTCGGCTATGGGCATAGTGGTGACCACTTTGAAATATGATGATCTTTTGGAACTCAAAAAACCAAAAAATGTGACCGGTGTAGAAGCGGCGGCCGGATACCTGATGGGTACGGCGACACTGAAAAGCAATGACGAAGAAATGGGAGTTTCTTTTACGGGGACAACGGCCGATTATTTGGAAGTGGAAAGCACCGAGGTGGAGAAGGGAAGATTTATCAGCGAGGATGAAGAGATTAATTTATCTCGAGTGGCGGTATTGGGGGCTTCCCTGAGTAAAGATATCTTTGGCGAGGTTGAGCCTTTGGGAAAAAAAATAAAAATTAAAGATTATGATTTTACGGTTATCGGAGTTTTAGAGGAGAGAACTTCGGCCGGGTTCGGGGTTTCCAGTCAAGACGAAACCGTTTTTGTCCCGCTTTTTACCGCTCAAAAATTGTTGTTGGGGATAAATCATTTGGGCTATATTCGTCTCAAGGTAGATTCCGAAGAAAACATTGCAATTGCCAAAGCTGATGTGGCTAATGTTTTGAGAAATCAACATGACATCGATGATCCGGAGGATGATGATTTTTCGGTCAGAGATTGGGCTTCGGCCATAGAAATAATATCAACCGTGACTGATGCGATGCGCTATTTTCTTTTGGCGGTCGGGACAATTTCTCTGATAGTCGGCGGCGTGGGGGTAATGAATGTGATGTTGATTGCTGTCAATCAAAGGATTAACGAGGTCGGTTTGAGAAAAGCGGTGGGTGCCAAAAATAGTGATGTGATGATTCAATTTTTGATTGAATCGGCCACAATTTCTTTTGTTGGCGGAGTGTGGGGTATAATTTTCGGAATTGCGGTTTCTTATTTGGCCTCGGTAATTATCAACTCCTTGGGTTACGATTGGAAATTTATTATCTCCCCGATTTCGATTTTGGTGGCGGTTTCCGTTTCCGTTTTGATCGGGATATTTTTCGGACTCTATCCCGCTCGTAAAGCCTCAAAAATAAGTCCGATGGAAGCTCTGAGATATGAGTAGTTTTAATTCAAAATTCAAAATGCAAAATTAAAAGTTATGGAGAAAGAAGAATTCAAAAAGATGTTAAAATTAAGAGCTTTTAATCTGGCTCGGAATATAATGAAATTAACAGACAAATTTCCTCAAAAAAGATCTGCCTGGGTGATATCCGACCAACTTCTTCGAAGTGCTACCAGTATTGGAGCCAACATCATTGAATCTCAAGCGGCCAGTTCAAAAAAAGATTTTATAAATTTTTTAAACCATGCCCTAAAGAGTGGCAATGAAACCAAATTTTGGTTGGCATTGGCTAAAGATTTGGATGATAAATTAATCCCGGAAATAGAAAAACAACTCAAAGAGTCCGATGAACTAGTTAAAATATTGGGCTCCAGTATCTCGACTTTAAAGGGTAAAAAACTTTGAATTGTTAATTGTAATTTTTAACTTTGCATTTTGAATTTTTAACTAATGCTATGTCTAAATTTACCACCTCCATCAAATTGGCTTTGCGAAATTTATATGGCAACAAAGCTCGGACCGCTTTGTCGCTCTTGGGTATTGTAATCGGAGTGACTTCGGTTATTTTGATTTTATCTTTGGGGAACGGTTTGCGAGGTTTTGTGGTGGCTCAGGTGGAGAGTTTCGGAACGGATATTGTCGAGATTGAGGTTAAAGTTCCGCAAACTTCTCAAATTTCTTCTCAAAATGTAGCTTCGATGGCCGGCGGAATGCAAATTACCACTTTGAATATGGAGGATGTGGAGGAGGTGGCCAAGCTGCCTAATTTGGGCGATTGGTACGGCGGAATTCTCGGTCAGCAGATTGCTTCTTACGAAGGGGAAAATGAGCAAACTTTTATCTTCGGAGTTTCTGCCGGAATGATGGCGGCCGATAGCGGGGCGGAATTGGAGAAGGGTTCTTTTTTTCTCGAGGAAGATGATCGTGATTTGAAACAGGTGGTCGTTTTGGGAAGCAAGACCAAGGAATTATTTTTCCCCAATGAGGAGGCGGTAGGGAAAAGTATCAAAGTCGGAAAAAAGAAATTCAAAGTGATTGGAGTGATGAAGGAGCGGAGCTCGGCCGGCGGATTTGATTTCAATAAAATATTATATATTCCGGTCAGAACCTTGCAAAAGAAAATTATGGGAATCGATCATATTCAATTTGCCATTTTTAAAGTAAACGATATGGACAAGGCGGATCAGACCATGGAAGAGATGCGCGCTATTATGCGAGACAGGCATGACATAGAGTATGACAACGAAAAAGATAAAAAAGACGGAATTGAGGATGATTTTGCAGTGATATCGATTGCGGAAGCCAAGGAAATTTTGGATAAGGTTTTCAATGTGATAAATTATCTTTTGTTGGCACTGGCCTCAATTTCCTTGGTGGTTGGCGGAGTGGGAATAATGAATGTGATGTATGTGGCGGTGACCGAGCGCACTCGGGAGATCGGTTTGCGGAAAGCGGTGGGTGCCAGAAACAGGGATATTCTTTGGCAGTTTATTTTTGAATCAATATTTTTGACTTTTATCGGCGGAGTGGTTGGGGTTATTTTGGGAATTATATTGTCCGGAGTTGCCACTTATGCCATCTCTGCTTATGATTGGGGAGTTGTTTTTGATGTTTCCAAGCGGTCGGTTTTGTTGGCGGTGGGTTTTTCGATGGTGACGGGATTAGTGTTCGGATTTTATCCCGCCAAAAGAGCTTCGCAATTAACACCGGCAGAAGCCATTCGTAAGGAGTAATAAATCATTGGATTTTCATAAGGGCGGACAGGCCCGCCCGTAGAGCCTCCTCGCTTGCCCCTGCAGAAGCGATTCGTAAGGAGTGATGGTGAAGAGTTATAAGATAAAATGGGCATAATAAAATAAATTAGCACTCGGACTTGACGAGTGCTAATTTTTTGTTATAATTGAAATGTAACGAGTAGAAAGTTTATAAAGTTTACCCTGTTAAATTGCTTCGCACCGCTTTAGCGGATTTAATTGGGTAAATAAAGTTTGTAAATTTGAAATAATTATAATGTAGCTATGAATCAAAGGCAAGAAAAAATTTTGGAATGCGTCATTGAAGAGTACACTTCCACGGCTTTACCGATTGGTTCAAAAATTTTGGTGGAGAAATACAAAATCAAAGCCAGTCCGGCCACGATCAGAAATGAAATGGCAGAATTGGAAGAAGAAGGCTATCTCTATCAACCGCATATTAGTGCCGGCCGAATTCCCACCGATAAGGGTTATCGCTATTTCGTGGAAGAACTGATGAAAGATCGGGAATTAAGCAAGCGGGAGCAGATCAAATTGCAAGAAGAACTTTTGAAGCTGAAGGCTCAAAATATGCGACTTTCCCGAACCAGTGCCAAGTTGCTTTCCGGAATTACCGGCAATCTGGCGATCAGCGGAATTCTGGATAAGGATGAGTTTGACGACTTCGGAATGAGGGATTTGTTGAGTGAGCCGGAATTTCAAAAGTTGGACGACGTTTGTCGTTTGGCGGAAACAATGGACTATATCGATGAAATGTTTGATAAGATTGTTTTGGAGATGAAAGAAGGGGAAACCAAGATATTTATCGGAGCCGAAAACCCGATTGGCAAAATCTCCAACTGCTCGATGATTGTTTCTCCTTACAAACTGAGTAACGGACAAAGAGGGGTGTTGGCGCTAATCGGTCCTAAGCGGATGAAATATGCCAAAAACAAATCACTTATAGAATATATGAAGAAGATGATGGGAGGGACAAGCGGAGTTATTATACTGTTTGTGAATTATATCGCCTAAAATATGCCATTGTGTTTATTTCCCAGAGTTAAAAATTCAAAGTGCAAAGTTAAAAGTTACAATTCAAAGTTAAGAGTTTAAAAAAATAAATAAAAATCGATTGAATCAAGTATTATGAATTATGAAATAAGATTTAAGATTTAAGATTTAAGAAATATGAAAAAGGAAAATAAAAAAGAAGAAGTTAAGATGGAGATCGAAAAGGGTTGGCCGATGCAGCTGACTGTCAAATCGGCGGTGGTTAATAAAGATGGTAAGGTTTTGCTCCTGAAGAGAGCGGATAAGGAAATAACCAATAGTGCCAAGTATGATTTGCCGGGCGGGGGAATCGAGAGAGGAGAAACGGTTGAAAAATCCTTACAAAGAGAATTGGCAGAAGAGCTGGGATTGAAAAATATAAAAATCGGCCCGGTAATAAGAGTGAGTGAATATCCCGAGGGGCACGAAAAATTGGATGATCTTAAGGCGCTGAGATTTTTGGCTTTTTATGAGGCGGGAGAAATAAAATTAAATCCGCGCGAGCATAGCGCTTATGAATGGTTGAGTTTTGATGAGGCGATAGAAAAATTAAACACCGGCGACGGTTTTGAAGAAGAGAAGATGGAAACCCTCAAAGAGGCCAAGAAATATCTAGAAAGAGAGACGGCATTGGAGGGCTGGAGGAGAAGCTTGGCGGAATTTGAAAATTACAAAAAAAGACAAGCCGAAAATCAAAAAGATGTCATCAGATATGCCACTGAAAATGTCATAATGCAGATCATTCCGGTAATTGATAATTTTCAAGCTTCTACCGCTCATATTCCGGAGGATAAAAAAGAAGACGGCTGGGTAACCGGGATAATGTATATTCAAAAGCAGTTGGAAGATGTCCTCAAAGAAAACGGAGTGGAAGAAATAGAGCTGAAAGTCGGAGATAATTTTGATGCCAAATATTGCGAAGCGGTGCTGGACAGTTGTTGTAATAAAGGCGAGTGCGGAAAAAAGGAAAAGTATCAAAACAAGATTAAGAAAGTTATTTTAAAAGGTTATAAGATCGGGGAAAAAGTAATCAGGCCGATGCGAGTGGTGGTGGAATAAAAAAAGCAAAATAAAAACCCCCGAAGCAGATTACTTGTTAATTATCATAGATGATACTTTGATAAGGTGTCCCGTTTACGGAACAGACAAGTTTTTTCTGCGGGGGGTTCTAGTAAAGAGCTGGGGCAAGCGGTCGGTGAAGGCGGGAGGGGGTTGGTGTTGTCGTTGGAGGCAGTAAGGGAGGACTGCTGTTTCCCTCGTTTCGTCACCGACCGCTTGTTGGTTAAATAGTAGAGTAAATGTCAGAAAATGTCAATAGTCAGACAATTTTTTTAAAAAATAATTAATAAAATTTTTTAACTAGTTAACTAAAAAGCTAATTAGCTAAAAAACTAAAAAATATGGGTAAAATATTAGGAATCGATCTCGGTACCACCAATAGCGCGATGGCTATCGTGCAGGGGGGCAAGCCGGAAATAGTAGAAAACAAAGAGGGCAACAGAACCACCCCCTCAATGATAGCGGTCAATAAAAACGGAGAAAGATTGGTCGGGCTTCTCGCCAAACGACAAGCGGTCACCAATCCGGAAAACACTCTTTTTTCTGTCAAAAGATTGATAGGAAGGAATTTTGATGACTCTGATATCCAGGAGGATGTCAAATTGATGCCTTACAAAATTTCCAAGAAAGAAAACGGCGGTGTTTTGGTAAAAATGGGTGACAAAGAATACACCCCGCGCGAAATTTCCGCGATGGTTTTGCAAAAACTCAAAGCCGATGCGGAGGAAAAATTGGGAGAAAAAATCGAAGAAGCGGTGATTACCGTACCGGCTTATTTTGACGATTCGCAGAGAAAAGCCACCAAGGAAGCGGGAGAAATCGCCGGTTTGAAAGTGAGGAGAATTATCAACGAACCGACAGCGGCCGCTTTGGCATACGGGTTCGATAAAAAGAAGAACGAAAAAATCGCCGTCTATGATTTGGGCGGAGGTACTTTTGATATCAGTATTTTGGAAGTGGGAGACGATACCGTGGAAGTAATCAGTACCAACGGAGACACTCATCTGGGCGGAGACGATTTTGATCAAGTTTTGATCAACTGGATTATCGAGGAGTTCAAGAAGCAAGAAGGTATCGATTTGAGCAAGGATAATTTGGCTTTGCAAAGAATCAAAGAGTCGGCCGAAAAAGCCAAGATAGAATTATCCACCGCGCAAGAAACCGAAATTAATCAACCTTTTATAACCACCGATGCCAGCGGGCCTAAACATTTGGTAATGAAAATTTCTCGCTCCAAGTTGGAAGAATTGGTGGGTGATTTGGTAACCAAAACGATGGAGCCGGTCAAAAAGGCTTTGGCTGATGCCAAACTGGAAACCAAAGATATCAATGAAGTGGTGATGGTGGGTGGAATGACTCGAATGCCGTTGGTGCAAAAGAAAGTGGAGGAATTTTTCGGCAAAAAACCCAACTCAACGGTTAATCCGGACGAAGTGGTGGCAATGGGGGCGGCGATTCAAGGAGGCGTGCTAGCCGGTGATGTCAAAGATGTTTTGCTTTTGGATGTTACTCCTTTGACTTTGGGAATTGAGACAATGGGGGGAGTTTCCACTCCGCTGATTGAAAGAAACACTACTGTGCCGACCAAAAAATCTCAGATTTTTTCCACTGCGGCTGACAATCAACCCAGTGTGGAGATCCATGTCTTGCAAGGCGAAAGAGAAATTGCGGAGGGTAATAAAACTTTGGGTCGATTTATCTTGGACGGAATCGCGCCGGCACCGCGGGGAATTCCGCAAGTCGAGGTGACTTTTGATATTGATGCCAACGGAATTTTGAATGTAAGCGCCAAAGACAAAGCCACCGGTAAGGAACAATCAATCCGAATCGAGGCTTCCAGCGGAGTAAGTAAAGAGGAAATTGAGAGGATGAAACAGGACGCTCAAGCGCATGCCGAGGAGGATAAGAAACACAAGGAAAAAGTGGAGGCCAAAAATATTGCCGAAAGTTTGGTTTACTCGACCGAAAAAGCAATAAAAGAAGCCGGCGACAAAATCAGTGAAGACAAAAAGAAACCGGTAATGGAAAAGATGGAAGCGCTCAAAGAGATTTTGAAAAAAGAAGAATCCACCACCGAGGAAATCAAAAAAGCGACCGAAGAGTTTTCGACTGAAGCGCAAAAGATCGGTGAGGAACTTTATAAAGCCGCCGCTCCTCAAGACGGACAACCGACTGG
>JAVEQZ010000039.1:0-9351 GCA_034007405.1 Candidatus Moraniibacteriota bacterium
GTAATCATCCACAAAATAGTATTAACAATCACCCAAGCGCCCAAAACAATCACCACTCCCCAGAGAGCTTGCTTGATGACGGTCTTGGCCGATTCCATCATTCCGCTATTGCCGGCACTAATTATATACATTATCCCTCCGGCCACAATCGCCACCAAGGCCACAACTACCAAGATTTTCATCCCCCAATCGATAATACCTTTCATACCCACCATCAAATCGCACAAAGTGCAACGGTTTTCAAAAATAGAATCTCCCGCACAAGGAACCAGTCCGCCGGTCTCTTTGGCGGCCCAAGAAAAATCCGGGAGAAATAAAAAGAAAAGAAAAAACAGGATTACAAAAAATTTTTTTTTAAACAACAGACTCATTTATTTAAAATCTAAAAAATAAAATTATAATTTAAAAATTTACAAGCAGATTTAATTTCCATTAATCTGATTGATGCGGTAAACCGCCTGGCTGAAGCCTTGGTCCGGAGTTATATTCCCCCGATTGATGTCCTCCACTACCGAAGCCCACACTGTCTCAATCAAATTTGAATTTTTCTTATACCAAGTCTTGGCAATCAGATTACCGTAAGCGAAAGGTCCCAAAATCGGATCGGTTTTTTGTTTTTCGACCAAATCCCGACGGCCGGCCGGTTTCTTGGTTCTGTCCACATAATAGGCAGCCGGATCAATATTGACCGGGTAATCCTTGGTACTTTTTGTCTTGTAATTTATGGCTATAAATTTTCCGTTGTTTGGCATAGTCAAAAATCGCAAAAATTGCCAAGCTTCATGAGCTCTGATTTCGTTACTAATGGGCCTATCTTCATCCACTTGCTTTATCTGTTTATTTTTATTGACCACAAAAGACCAATAATTAGCATAATTTATCGGCTTACTGCTGGATATTTGGGGAATAGGCGCCAAGGCAAAGTTTAGTTTGGCATTCTTGTTTTTTATAGTATTGATATGCCAAGAATAATTCAACATCATCCCCAAATCTCCTTCATAAAAAGCATCAATTGAATAATGTAAACTTTTATTCCAACTGTATGCCGGGGAGCTGAAACGAGCAAATTGAGTATAGAACTCGAGCATATTTTTACCGATATTGAAATCCGGCCGGAAAGACATATTATTTTTATCCGGCAATTGAGCTCCGTTTTGAAGCATCAGTAAATCAATAATATCGGTCGAGCGATTAATATTCGGAACCGTACCCATCGCCACCCCGGAGCGCTCAATCTCACTGACATCGTTTATCTTGGTAATTCGCTTGGAGGAATCCAAAAGCTCGGGCCAAGTACTTGGGGGGGTGGTAATACCGGCGGCGTTAAATAAATCTTTATTATAATAAAGACCGAGAGAATCGACACTCAAAGGAACGCCGTAAATTTCGGAATTTTTGCCGATAAAATCGGTCGCCACCACATCGACAAAAGTATCTCTAAATTGTTTTTCATTTATAATATTAACTGGAGCGGGAATAACTTTGTCTTCATACCTCGGCATCCAAGCATTATTGACCAAAAAAATATCCGGTCCGTTTCCGGAAGCAAGCGCATCCATAAGTTCGTTTTCATAACTATCCACCGGAATTTTTTTGTAAGTAATATTGCGCACAAAAGGATTGGCACCCTTAAAGGCGGCAAAAATTTCGGAAAAATCACTATTATCGTCAAAACTCCCCCAAACCTCCAAATCAACCAAGTATTTTTTGGAAGGACTTTCGGCGCAACCGGAAAAAATCGGCAACAACATAAAAACCAACACCGTCAGGGCTATGGTTTTTTTTAGATTAAATTTGTTTTTGTTTTTGTTCATAAGCTAAAAGGAGATTAGTTATATGAGTGATGTCAAGCAAAGCTTATTTCGACTCCATAACATTGAATTTATTTACCAAAAAAGAATTCTTTTTTACAACTGCCGTATAAAATAAGAGGCCGGAGAAAAAAACTTTTTTGGGAAATAAATACGCTATTCGCTATTAGTTCATTATAGACGCTACATTTTTGTGGCAATCACAACGTAGTGATAATCTCCGGCATCGGCTTTCTTCTTGAAGACAAAACCCTCCGCAAAGATTATTTCCACCAACTCTTTGGAGCCGATTCTGGAATCGCCGTCCGGTCCGAGTTTTAAATTTTCATTCCACTCCATCACTAAAATATTTCCTCCTTTTTTCAGAATTCGTTTAGCTTCATGCAAAATATTTTGCTTATTTTTATTTTGAAATAAAATATCTTTGATAATAACCCAATCCACACTTTCCTCCTCCAAGCCGGTTCCGTTTTCTTTTTCCAAATTCACGCGTTTGCTGGTTATATTATCAACCCCCTCGGTACTCGCTCGACTCTCTAATGCCTCGATGGCTGAAGGAAGAACATCAAAAGCCAGAATTTCTCCCGTTTCTCCAACCGTTTTGGCGGCCGGGAGAGAAAAGTAGCCGGCTCCGCAACCGAAATCGGCCACTCTATCTCCAACTTTGATCCCGGCAATTTTGATAATTTTTTCCGGAGAAACGAAAAAGCTTCCCTTCCCGAAATCGGCCACACCCTCGGGGACGGCTTGCGCTTCTTCTTGATTTTTGTTTTGCATAAAAATTTTTTATGAAATTTTAGAAGATTTCTTTATTGATATTTTACACCAAAAAACAAAAAACATCAAATCTCAATCACATTGGGCAAGACCATCGGTCGCCTTTCGGTTTTTTTGAATAAAAATTTACCCACTTCCTCCCTGATTTCATTACTAATCATCACCCAGTTTATCTTCGATTTATCATCCTTATTGGTGTTTTTGGCCACCACCTTTTTAACCACTTCCTTGGTAGCATTTACCAAATCAAAATTTTCTTTGACATAAATAAATCCTCGAGAAGTAATCTGAATCCCTCCGGAAATTTTTTTGGTCTTACTGTCAATCAATACCGTAATCACAAACATTCCATCCTGAGCCAAAACCTGCCGATCGCGCAAAACCACCTGGCCGATATCCCCCACTCCGAGACCGTCGATAAAAATGTAATCTGTCTTGGCTTTTTCCTTGATGATTTCGGCTTTTTTATTTTGAAGTTGTAAAATATTACCATTATCCAAAACAAAAATATTTTCTTTTTTAAAGCCGATTTCCACAGCCAATTTGGCCGCCTCTTTAAGAAAGAAATGATTAGCGTAAACCGGCAAATAATAATCCGGTTTAATTTGCTTCAAGACCGCTTGAATATCGGAAGCGCTACAATGACCGCTAATATGTACATCCATAATATCGGTATGGATAACATTATCGCATTTGCGGTAAAGATTATCCTTGAGTCTTTGGATAGTTCTTTCGTTTCCGGGGATAACCGAAGAAGAAAAAACAATACTGTCTTGCTTGTTTATCTTTATATAGCGATGATTTCCGTTGACCATTCTGGCCAAAACGGCATTGTCCTCTCCTTGAGCGCCGGTGCAAATAATTACCAATTTGTTTTCGGGATATTTACCGACATCCTTTATGTCAATCAAGACATCTTTGGCCGGCTTAATGTAACCCAATTGACGAGCTATCTCGATATTGGTTTTCATACTGTAACCGTCCAAAGCCACTTTCTTTCCCAACCTATGACAAATTTCCAAAATTTTACCGATTCTTTCCACCTGAGAAGAAAAGGTGGCAATAATAACCTTGCCGGTCGGATTACCGATAATCTTTTCCAGATTTTCATAAATTTTACTGTCGGGGGTATGCCTGTCATCTTTATGCAAAGCGCCCAAACTCTCCAGCATCAAAACTGTCGGCCGAGGCAAATCGGCAAGATTTTCATAAGAAACGGTTCTTTGACCCTTTTCATCTCGACCAATAGTCCAATCTCCGGGATGGATCACAGTTCCCTCAGGTGTTTCCAAAATAACTCCGACTGCATCCATCACCGAATGCTCCACTTTAAAGAAACTTACCTTAAAACTGCCCAAGCTTATTTTTTGCTCGATGTTTTTAAGGTTGATTATTTTCAATCTTCCGACAGAATCTTTTTCATAATCTTCCATCTTCTTTTTGATGAGAGCCAGAGTAAAATCCCTTCCCAAAATAGTAGGATAATCCAATTTTTTTAAAAGAATAGGCGCTGCACCGATATGATCAAGATGTCCATGGCTAAAGATCACTCCGCGGATCCGATCCTTTTTGTTTTCCAGATAAGAGACATCCGGCACGATGTAATCCACTCCGGGCATATCCTCTTCGGGAAACTGAATTCCCATATCCAAAATAACGATATCTTCTCCATACTCAAAAACTGTCATATTTCTCCCCACCTCCTCTTGTCCACCCAGAGGAATTATCCTCAGACCCTTAACTTTGGATGCGACTTTCGACTTTGGTGGCTTACTTCCCTTCTTGGGATTACTTCTCTTTTCGGAAGGCTTACTTTTCTGTTGCTCCCTTCTTTCTTTTATCTTTTGGCTAAGTAATTTTATCGCCAAAGATTTGTTTACTTCTTTGTTATTCATAACATTTCATATTACAAAATCAATATGCAGACTTTCCGTCAACATAAAAATTTTTACTATTCTCTAATTATAAAAGAATAATTTTAATTAATTTATTAAAAAGATTTTATTCTTCAAAATTTAATTTGGAAGTCGAACTACTTAATCAGCTCTTTAAATTCCTCCACCATATCGACCGGCGTAGGATCAATTCCATACTCCAGAGCCAAGTAGTAAGAGCTCCAATCTCCCAAACAAAGTGTTGAAAAAACTTTTTCAAAAACATTCGTTCCGACAATTTCTATCATTTCAACCGTCATTCCTCTTTTTTCCATCAACCGCTTCATCATTTCGAAACGTTTAATATTTTGAGGGTGGTCATTTTTATCCCACAACATTACAAAAACAAATTCCGCTTGCGGATTGGTAAAACCGACCATTTCGTTGTGATTTAATTCCGGAAAATAATTCCAAAAAGCCGGGGTCTTGGCATTCTCGTTTATTTTTATCTTCCATATATTGGCAATGGCTTTGAAATAAATGTTAGAATAAATAACCGGCGTTTTGCCCTTCATCTTTTTGGCCAATTCTTTGCCCTTCTCCTCCAAATTGATGCAGAATTTTTTCAAATTTTGAGCGGTTTCCTTTAGACCAACAGTATCAAAATCAACCAAACCGCAGTTTATCAAAAGTTGCAAGATGGAGAAAACAAAATATCCGGTTGCCATCCTGGGTTGAAAGTTTTCAAACGGATAGGGAATTTGAATATGGGGAATACCGTTCTCTTGACACATTTCTTTTATTTTTCCCCCGTTGGAAATTCCCACGCAAGGCAATTTCTCTCTTAGGCATTCTTCAAAAGAAGCAATAGTTTCTTCGGTATTACCGGAATAAGAACAAATAATATTAAGAGATTTATCATAAGCCTCGGCGGGCAAACTGTAAAATCGATTTTGAAAAATTTGCAATCTTCTATCTGATTTTCTAAAAAAATTATCCACAAAAATTCTCAGAACATTTCCCGGCAAAGCGGATCCTCCCATTCCCGAAATGGTTATTGATTTAAATTCTCCCTCGATTTTTATATCTTTGGCCAACTGTAAGCCATCTTCAATTTGAGCATACTCTTTTAAGATAACTTCTCTCAAATTATATTTGTCTATTTTTTGCATAACTATAAATAGAGAATAAAAAATTCTCAATAAAAAATTAGATTTAAAAAAGAAATATCTTTTTTAACAAATTATTCATAAACTTAATTTTGATTTTTTATTTTTTAACTCGCTTGGTTTTGATGAACCATTTATTTATATTGGAAAAGCGATTTTGAGACATATTTATTTTTTCAGCTTCAATTCCCTTGATTTTAGCATCCACCACATACAAATAATAAGGAGAAAAAAGAAAGGCAGCCGGAACTTGATCGGCAATTATCTCCTGAAATTTCCTGTATTTATTGACTCTCTCTCCTCGATTAACCTCGGCTCGCGCTTCTTCTATTAATTTATCGGCCTCCGCGTCATCAAACATAGCCAAATTTAGGCCGGGATCTTTCTTTTGGCTGGAATGCCAAAAAGAGTAAGGATCAACATTAAAACTGGAATCCTGACCAACCAGAAGAGCATCGTATTCTCGAGGCTTGATATAATTCTGTTGAATATCGGAAAAAGCCAAAGTCTCAATTTCAACATCAGCACCGATTTGTCCCCATTGCTCCTTTAATAGCTCTGCCGTTTTGACCAAATCGGGTGAATCCACAGTCAACAGATTAAATTCAAGCTTAGCTCCTTCTTTTTCCAAAAGGCCGCTTTCCCCGCCTTTCCAACCGGCCTCCTCAAGGGTTTTTTTGGCCTTCTCCAAATCGAAAGATTTCTTCTCAATATCATTATTATACTCTTCTGTCTCAGGAAAGAAAGGCGAATCCAAAATAATAGCTTTTCCCAACAAAGCTTCGTCGATTATTTTCTGTTTATCGGTAGCCAGATTTAAAGCCAAGCGAACCTCTTTATTGGCCAAAGCCACATTTTTATTTCTATTAAAGAAAACCGAAAAAGACCACGGGATTTTTATCTCATAAACAGAGGTATTTTTCCTAAAAACATCCGAATTTCCACTCTGAGAAGCGACAGCGCTGATGCCTCCAATCTCCTTGCGATTATAGGCATCGATCATATCCTGTTCATTGGAATAAAAATTGAAATTTATAGCCGATATATAAGACTCGTCTTCAAAATAATCTTCAAAGGACTCGGTCTTGTAGTCCAAAATATTTCCATCCGCGTCTTTGTGAAAATTAGAAAATTTATACGGCCCACTGCCAATCGGCTCCAAGTTATATTTAGCTAGGTGAAATTTGTCCGCGTTGATATTTTTCCAAATATGTTCCGGCATAATTCCTAAAGTTAAATTTTCCAAAAAACCGAAATAGGGGCTCTCCAAAATAAATTTGACAGTGTAATCATCGATTTTTTCCACTCGCACACCTTGCCAATCTTGACGCAAGGAACTTTTAAAAGCCGGATCATTAAGAGTATTGATGGTAAATATAACATCATTAGCTGTCAGATCATTTCCATCATGCCATTTAACTCCTTTTTTCAGATTAAAAGTATATTCCTTGCTATCCTCGGAAATATTATAACTCTCAGCCAAGTCATTAACCAATTCGCTCTTCGGATTACTCTTTAGGAGACCGCTGTAAATCAAGCCGGAAATAGCCGAATCTGTCTCGTTGGTTTGAGCCAAAATAGGATTGACATAAATCGGTTGCCCCACCATCCCCTCGGTATATGTTCCGCCAAATTCGGGAACTTGTTTAGTAGAAGAAAGATAAATCTTCCCCAACCAAAAAAACAAATTACCCAAGGAAACAAAAATCAAAACAAAAACTATCAGTTTTTCCCGAAAACTCAAAACTTTAAAAATGTAGGGCCAATTCCTTTTTGAAAAAATACTAATCTTGATACTAATAAGACTTTGTTTTAATTATTAAAAATATTCAATATCGCCAAAACGATATAAAGAACCGCCAATGTAGCCGAGAAATATAAAAGAAATTTTTCAAAACCCCTCTTGGCATAATAACCCCCGGAATCTCCTCCGAAAACCGCACCCAAACCGGAACCTCGGCTTTGCAATAAAATTGAAACAACCAAAAAAACTGAAACCGCTATTTGTAAAATATTTATCAACTTCATAAAATAATATTCATTTTAAATAAAAACTTGAGCGAGTGAGCGGAATCGAACCGCCGTCTCATCCTTGGCAAGGACGTGTAATAACCATTATACGACACCCGCCTTCGCTAAAGCTTCGGCGGGTAAAACCCGCTTACGCCCAACGTTGGCAAAATAAAAATCTAATTGCAGTTTTAATTTGGAAAAAATAACCCCGATAAAACAACAAACTGCGCCAATAAGCAATTATTTAACCGTTTACTTATATGGAATAATTATACCACTTAAATCAAAATTGCAAAAAAAACTTACGTGGGACCAGAGGGATTCGAACCCCCGACCAAACGGTTATGCATCTCACTATTGCTTTCGCAACTTCTTTCGAATTTGTAAGCTGGACTATCCCTTCATCCCCTATTAAATAAAGGATGTCTGCCATCTAGTCTCTACACCTGCCCCGATATATTTTTCGGGGATTGGTTCGGGATTATCATATTTTCTATTTAAAAAACTTAGACTTCCCCGAATTTGACAGATAATCACCTGGAAATTACTCTCCCGGCAGCCCTGCAAAATTCATTCATGTTGTGTTATTATTGAGCTATGAAAAAAATCATAACTTGCACAATTTGCAATAAAATTCTTGTCGGTCGACAAACAAAATATTGTTCATCTGCTTGCAAAAACAAAACCAATCAATCATACAATCTTCAACAAGCTCGCGGATGGAAAAGAAAGAAACTTGCTGTCAAAAAATTGGGTGGTTGCTGTTATATTTGCGGATACAAGAAAAATCTTTCAGCTCTGACATTTCATCATAGAAATCCGGCTGAAAAACTTTTTCAACTTGACATAAGATCACTTTCAAACCGCAAACAAGAACTAATCAATATCGAAATTGATAAGTGCATATTGGTCTGCAGCAATTGTCATGCCGAATTACACTATCCGAAACACAATTTAGAATGAACTTTTCGAGCCGTCTGCTCTACCACTGAGCTATGGTCCCCCTTGGCACTAAAAAACAAGCACCAAGAAACAATTTCCAAACAAACCTCAATCTAAAATAACTATCTATTTTAATTCTAAAAATCGAATATTGTTTGTATCTTGTTTCTTGTAATTTGTTTCTTGTTTATAAATTTTAAATTTACAAATCTGTGCCTAGGGTGAGAATCGAACTCACGACACAAGGATTTTCAGTCCTTTGCTCTACCACTGAGCTACCCAGGCTATTGATAAATTTCCAAACTGCAAGAAAAAATAATCAAACAAATCTCAAGCTACAATAAACAAATAAAAAAAATGGTTTTTATTTTTAATTATTAAATATTGTTTGTATCTTGATTATTGGAATTTGGTGCTTAAAATGCAATCATTTCTGTGGGCATACCAACCTGCCTGCCGGTAGGCAGGGATTCGAACTTGGGACCTCGTCATTACTCGCCGCGGCGAGCGCGCCCTAGCCAATCTCTACCCGCACCTGTCTTTAAATATTTCTCAAACTGCAAAGCTTCTTTTCTTGTACAAAATTCTTTTTGAAAACAAACTTTCCATGGACCTTTTTTATAAGTAGTTTTGTGAAATCTGGATTTTTCCAATGTTTCATCATTATGGAGCATTAGCCTTTCCTCAAGATTTCCGGTACTACCGGTATAGGTCATGCCATTTTTATTTTCTAAAACATAAACTTTGTACATGTGGGCATACCAA
>JAVEQZ010000040.1:0-9156 GCA_034007405.1 Candidatus Moraniibacteriota bacterium
AAAGGCGAACGTTTTGCAACGCTTGCCGTTGCCTACTCCGAGGATCGGGCATCAGCAACTCGGGGTGGCGAGTTGGGTTTTCGCGCCCGCGAAGAGCTGGTAAAAGCTTTTGCCGATGTAGCGTTTAGCCTACGCGATGGACAAGTAAGCCAGATTGTTGAGACTGAGTACGGATTCCATATTATTCAAATGATTGAACGCCGCACCGACCAGGTAAACGTTAGGCATATCCTTATGAAGCCCTCATTTACATCATCTCAACTTGCCCAAGCCCAAAGTAAGCTCGACAGCATTGCAAATCTTATTAAGGCCGATTCATTAACTTTCAACAGGGCTGCGCAAATGTTCTCCGAGGATCAAAAAACCCGATTCGGTGGAGGCCTTATGATTAATCCCCAAACCAATACTTCGCTTTTCGAACGTGAGCATTTTGCGCCTGCCGATTTCTATGTAATTCGTAATCTGACACCAACCCAAATTAGCGATCCCTTCGAATCGCGCGATGAGCATGCCAACGTGGTATATAAAATTGCGATGATAACCCGCATTATTCCCCAGCACAAGGCCAACCTCGACGATGATTATGCAATTATTCAGATGATGGCAAAGTCGAAGAAACAGCAAGAGGTGTTTCTTAACTGGGTAAAATCAAAGGTTAAAACAACATACGTGCGTATCGATCCCTCTTACCAGAACTGCACGTTCGATATGGACGGTTGGATTAGGTAGCCCTGCTAAGTTCCATGAGACAAGCCTTAACTTTCATCCTTCTATTTCTGGTTACCATCACTTTTTGGGGTGTTAACAATTATGCTACAGGTCAGCAGCGCAGGGAAATTCAGATAAACCATGCCGACCTGATGCGTAATCTTAAGATGAATGGCAAGGATGTGCGCCGGCTTATTGGAAACGTATCGATAAAGCACGATGAGATAACCGTAAAGTGCGATAGCCTTTACGATTACGTTGGCCAAAATAAGTTCGATGCGTTTGGAAATGTTAAAGTTTTTCAGGAAAATAGCACTCTATATGGCGATACGTTGATGTTTAACGGCGCCACAAAAGCAGGAAAGGTTAGAGGGAAAATTGTTCGTCTTGTCGACGATGAAGTAACTCTTGTAACAAACTACCTCGACTTTAACACTAACGAAAATTCGGTTAACTACTTTGGTGGCGGAATTATTACCACTGCCGATGCCCGCTTCTCGAGCTTAAGAGGCAAATATTTTTCGAGCCAAAAAGTAGTGAAATTTGGCGGAAATGTGGCCTACCTCGACACTACCCTCCTGCTCAACACCGACTCGCTGGAGTACTACAGTGAACCCGAACTCATAAAATTCTTTGGCCCCACTCGTGTTTACAACGACAGTTCATACCTCTACGCCGAACAGGGTTGGCATAACCGCAAAACCGAGGAGTCGGAATTTCATATCAACTCCTTTATTGATAATGGCGAACAAAAGGTTTTTGGTAAAAGTATCTATTACGATAGGGCAGCGGGGCTGGCGCGAGTTATTGGCGATGGATGCGTAATCGACACGGTACAACGGTTAACAATTTTTGGTCAAAATCTTAAATACAATAATAAAACAGAGTACGCCGAAGTAACCGAAAGCCCACTGGCCATGTATATCTCCGATAAAGCCGACACCCTATTCCTACGTGCTAACAAACTAATTGGCAAATCGGTAAAAGACACAATCCAGAAAGATTCAACACTTTACAATATGCTGGTTGGCGTTGGCGATGTTCGTTTTTTTAGAGGCGATATTCAAGGCGTTTGCGACTCTATCACATTCCACAGCGTCGATTCCATTCTAAACATGTATGTGGAACCCATTCTCTGGAACGATGCCAATCAGCTTACGGCTAACGATGTGAATATAATGTTCCGAAATGAGAACATTTACAGAATGAATTTTAAGGGGACATCATTTATCGCCTCGCAGGAAGATTCTACCCTGTTTAACCAAATCAAAGGGCGCGATATGGTTGGGCACTTCACCGCCGGTAAACTCTCGCGCCTCGACGTAAGCGGGAACGGTGAAACCGTTTACTTTATCCGCGAAAAGGACGATATTGTGGCCGTAAATAAAGCCGTAAGCAGCAGCTTATCCATCGGTATTCGCGACAATCAGGTTACCAGTATCATGTTTCGTGACAAGCCCGTTGCCACACTTTACCCCATTGACAAGGTTGAACTACCCGAGGTTATGGTTAAAGGTTTTACTTGGCACGCTGAAAAACGACCAAAATCAAGGAACAACATAATCCCACAGGGATTAGATATAAAATTCACCGATACTATTGAGACCAAGGCTAACCAGTATCGGATGTTAAAGAAAAACCCTGCCGTTTCTATTGAACCAGCAGGGCTAAAATACGAAATACTTGAAGTACTTTTAGATAGGCCACAAAAGGCTAATACTCATCTTCGTTAAAGAAAAAATCCTCCTTCGTGGGGTAATCAGGCCAAATATCTTCAATACTTTCATAAATATCTCCTTCGTCCTCTAACTCCTGTAAATTCTCAATTACCTCAAGGGGAGCACCCGAACGTATAGCAAAGTCTATTAGTTCCTCTTTTGTTGCAGGCCAGGGGGCATCCTCAAGTTTTGATGCCAATTCAAGTGTCCAATACATATGAGTGGTATTAATTATTTGATTAACAATTTATTACAGAATACATGCTTAATGCAAATATATAAAAAATTTTAACTTACACTCTAGGTACCCAAGGAATTTGCAGAATATTAAGATTTTTTGCAGAATACCGCGATAACATGAAGAAAAAATCACTCAGGCGATTTAAATACATTATCAAATTCTGGGGTACTTGGGTTGTTTCGCTTAGCTGAATAGTCAACCGTTCGGCTCTACGGCAAATGGTACGGGCTACATGGCACAACGATACCACTTGATGCCCACCGGGCAATACAAACGATGTTAACGGTTCAAGTTGCGAGTCCATTTCGTCCATCTGTCTCTCAAGAAATTCAATATCGGAGTCAGGAATTGATGGTATCCTAACTTGGCAATCGTCGCAGTCGGCGGCAAGGATCGATGCGCAGCTCATTAACCTATCAAGAACCTCAGCCAGTACACTCTTCCAATACGCATCAACTTCTGTCTGATCGCGAAGCAAGGCCACAAAGGCCATTAGCTCATCAACCGTGCCGTAGGCCTCAATACGGGGGTGATGCTTGGGAACGCGTTTGCCCCCAATTAGGGAAGTACTCCCCTTATCCCCAGTTTTTGTGTATATTTTCATTATTTCATTAGTTTGCTTACTTCTTAAATGCTAATAACCGAAAAATGTTCAACTTAGTATATTAATCTTTGGACATTTATCAACATAAAAAACGTTAACAGCTACCATCGAAGCTGTAGGCTAAAATCAAACTCATAGACAAATGAGCTATGAGATATAGGTTTTACCTTGCTTACGATTGGCTCGTCGGCAACCCAATCGTAAGTAGTACGTGTATAATTGATTGCTCTTTTCGAGTATTCCGCTGCTGAGCGGAATCGAATGCCAATATCTGTTTTCGAAATTGTAAATAGCTTTAATCCTAGATTGATCTCAGGGTAAAAGTACAGATTAGGGCTAGGATCAGTTCTGTAGTGAATCACCCTCCTGAAGTTCCCATTTATGGCCTTCTGTAATATCTCCACGTCGAGTATATCGACCCATCTAATGCCAACATGTGTTCTAAAATCAACCGAGATGTTACTGTAAGAGCAACGAATCTCTGGGCCTATAGCTAGTCCATAGTTGAACATTTTATGCTGCTTGTAATTTGGATCTAAATCGGCATATAACCCTTGGTCTGTATTCCAGTGATACTGATTAAACTCATTTACATACTGGGGGTATCCCATATAGCTAATCCCAAAACCCAGTATTCTGTAAGGGAAATAGCGAATAGAAAAATTATGTTTGGTTGGGGCTAAATCGGAGTACATCCCGATATTAACGCTTAGATCGAGGGTATCGGAAAACTTAAAATAGCCTGAGAAAGCGATATAGGCCAAGTTCCCAGTAAACTTATCCCTATAAACGTAGTTCAGAAAATCTAAGTTGGCCCCATCAGGAAAGCTATCGCAGTATGCACCTTGGTTACCAACTGCAAAACCAATGCGTCTCTCCTTCACAATCTGCGATTTCAGGGGCAGAATGGAAATACACAAAAAGAGAAATAGGAATACACGCGCAAATCGCATCAAATCAGTAAGCTGTTAGTTTGCCACCTAATCAATTATTGTTATAACACTAGTTTTGGCCGACATAACCTCCCCAGACGATAAGTACACATTAAATGTAAATTCGGCCAAGGAGTGCTCGACCCGGGATTGAAAGTAAACGTTAAAATTGAGAATTGGATGATCGCTACGACTTGTGTATAGAAAACCTATAACCATATCGATGCTGGCATACAAACCATTCATGGGGTATCCATAAGTTTCGGACAAAAACAGGTCTACCACATTATCGCCAGCGGCAATATTCTGATTAATAGGATAAGTGGTAATAACCTCAACGCGTTCAACTTCCTCTGCGGGCATAAAGTATAGCGGACAATCGCACGACCATGCATATGCCGATTGAATTCCAAACCCTGCACGCTGTAAATCAACCTCCCTATGGGATGCTTGATATGGATAGTAGTATGAATCAGTAGAATCAAATAACGAAATATTGAATGCAACTGCTCTGCTGCACATATGGTTTTCCTCCATCACAGAGGGATAAGTTGCTGAGTTATCAACGTTCTTAATCTCAACTTTATTCAACGAGAAGTAAAAGGTTTCATCGGAGCAATCGCAACCAAACCAGCAGCTCTGTAAAACACTGATGATCAAAAACAGAATAAGTATAAAAGCAACTTTCGAGTATTTGACCATACCTAATTATGCTAAAGAGTTAATCGTTTAGCACAACCTCCTGAATCTTGGTGGGATTTGGGTTTATCTCGTCGGTTTCAATTAATCCATCTCTCAACCTAATGATTCGGCGAGCGTGACGAGCAATATCCTCCTCATGGGTAACCACTATAATGGTGTTCCCCTGATTGTAGATATCCTCAAACAGGTTCATTATATCGATGGATGTTTTGGAGTCGAGGTTTCCGGTGGGCTCATCGGCAAGAATAATCGAAGGATTATTTACCAGTGCCCTGGCAACAGCCACGCGTTGGCGCTGTCCACCCGATAACTCGTTGGGTTTGTGAGTCATCCTGTCGACTAGGCTTACCTTTGTAAGTGCGCCCTCGGCCATTTTCAACCGCTCTGGTTTGGCAATCCCTGCGTAAATAAGGGGTAGCATTACATTCTCTAGTGCCGAGTAGCGAGGCAAAAGGTTAAACGTTTGAAATACAAACCCAATCTCTTTGTTGCGGATTTCGGCTAAGCGATCATCCTCTAGCTTGCTCACATCAGTTCCATTCAGCACGTAGCTGCCCGATGTGGGCGTATCGAGACAACCCAGAATATTCATCAATGTTGACTTTCCCGAACCCGATGGCCCCATAATGGCCACGTACTCATTCTCGTAGATTCTTACAGAAACGCCTTCGAGGGCTTTAACAACAACGGTACCAACCTTATAGTACTTCTTTATCTTCTCAATATCTATTAAAACTCGCTTGTTCATGAAATTGTTGTTTGGATGTTTTGCTGAGTTTGACTTAGCAAACCTACTAAAAGTTTATCTTAAAATGTTGCTTTATTATACCTTTTCTAAAAAAAACAACGCCTACGGAGAACATGTCAATGCTTATACTTACGCTTTGATGCTCCGCAATTACCCTCCACGCCTTATACATCTCCTTGCTCCATCGAATATCGTCGAACACAAAGGCAGTGTTCTCATGGCATTTATTTAAACAGTGCTTAAAGTACCGCAGTGTGGGTTCGGCTTTATGGTTGCCATCGAAAAACACCAAATCGAGTTGAGGCAGCATATTAAATGCCTCGTTTAATCCTTGGTCAAAATCGCCCTCAATAAGCTTAATATTCTTAAAGTTGAAAAAATCGAAGGAATTCTGTGCCAGCTCGGCTCTGTGCCAATCGCCCTCTATTGTAACAACTTTTGCCTGGGGGTTTGAGCTGGCAAGATACATGGCGCTTATCCCCACCGAGGTACCAAGTTCTAGGATATTTTCTGCATTAATCCATTTTGCGAGTCTATTAAGAAAGGCCCCTGTTTTGGGGCTCACCGATGAGTTCTTGATAACTGTCCCCAACCGTTGAGATTTCTTCAACATCCTACTTCCTGCCCCATAATCACTGGGGCTTACGCTAATTGGAGTATCTATTTGCCACTTACGATACCATTCAACCTCATTTAAATCGCTCTTATCGTTGCTCTGGTACAAAACTTTTCGGGCAAAATCGTAAACCATAGGCGAATGAATACCATGACCACTTGCAGGTTTAGCCCTAAGTTTAAAGTGGATGTAATCCTTCAAAAGCCTAAAGGAATGAGAAATGTTGATCATCAATTATTGCAGTTATGTATTCACTAAGTTAGCGTTATTTATTCCCAAATATTGTCGTAGAGCCCACTTTTTTATCGAAAAATTGCAATTTTATCATACCACTTTACCGATCATGTAACAAATAATTAAAGGCATTACTTACTTTTGTGGAATGGCACTGAATCTTAACTCCGACATAATGTACCTTATGGGCGTAGGCCCCAAGCGCGCTGAGCTGCTTAAGGCGGAGTTGAATATTCACACTCTAAAGGATCTTCTCTACTATTTCCCGTTTAAGTACGTCGACAGGTCGAAGTTTTATAAAATTGCGGAAATCCAGGACGATCTACCCTACATCCAGGTTGTTGGACAGATTACCCGCTTTCAGGAGGCTGGTGTTGGCCGAAAAAAAAGGCTTACAGCCTACTTCACCGACGGAACGGGCACCATTGAGCTGGTGTGGTTTAAGGGCTTAAAATGGGTGTCGCGTTCGTTAAAGCCAAAAGTAAACTATGTAGTTTTTGGTAAGGCTACCCTATTTGGTGGACGATTCAACATTGCACATCCCGAGGTTGAAGAGTACAAACCCGAGCAGGTTAACCTTAATGCAGCCCTACAATCGGCTTACAATACCACCGAGAAGTTGAAGAGCAACTACATCACCTCGCGAACCATACTAAAATTTCAGCAAACCCTCTCGGAGCAGCTCGACGAAATAATAGCCGAAACTCTTCCACCCTACATTATCGAGAAGCTAAAGCTTATGACCCTGGGCGAAGCGCTACGTAATATCCATTTCCCCGCATCAACAACACTGCTTCAAAAAGCACAGGCAAGGCTTAAGTTCGAAGAGCTTTTCTACGTTCAACTCAACCTTCTTTTTCAAAAAAACACACGCTACCTTAAGGTGAAAGGAAATGTCTTTGGGGTAGTGGGCGAAAAGTTTAACCGTTTCTACCACGAGAAGCTCCCCTTTGAACTCACCGATGCCCAGAAACGCGTGGTGAAGGAGATCCGCCGCGATATGGGCTCGGGTAAGCAGATGAACAGGCTGCTTCAAGGCGATGTGGGCAGTGGAAAAACCCTGGTAGCCCTTATGTCGATGCTTATTGCTGTAGATAATGGCTTTCAGGCCTGCATTATGGCGCCTACAGAGATTCTGGCCAATCAGCATTTCGAAACAATATCGAAACTTCTCGACGGCATAGGTGTAAACCTTGGGCTGCTAACCGGCAGCACCAAGCGGAGCGAACGAACAAAACTTCACGCTGCGCTTGAGGACGGGTCGCTGCATTTACTGGTGGGCACCCACGCCCTAATTGAGGATGTGGTGCAGTTCCAAAACCTTGGGCTGGTGGTTATCGACGAGCAGCAGCGCTTTGGCGTGGCGCAAAGGGCTAAACTCTGGCAGAAGAATATTAATCCACCGCATGTGCTGGTAATGACAGCAACCCCAATCCCCCGAACGCTGGCCATGACCGTATATGGCGATTTGGAGGTTAGCGTAATCGACCAGATGCCCCCAGGCCGAAAGGTTATAAAAACGCTCCACTACACCGATAACAAGCGCAACCTGGTGTTTGGCTTAATGCGCGAGCAGATAAAGCTGGGGCGACAGGTTTATGTTGTGTATCCATTGATAAAAGAGTCGGAGAAGATGGACTACAAGGATTTGCAGGACGGCTACAACAGCATTTCGCGTGCATTTCCGCCGCCCGAGTATGCCACCGTGGTGGTTCATGGGCAGATGAAACCGCAGGAAAAGGACGATTCCATGCAGCTGTTTGTAAGCGGCAAGGCCCACATTATGGTGGCCACAACGGTTATTGAGGTGGGCGTTAATGTTCCCAACGCCACGGTGATGGTGATTGAAAGCGCGGAGCGCTTTGGCCTATCGCAGCTCCACCAGCTGCGCGGAAGGGTTGGCCGGGGCGCCGACGAGAGCTACTGCGTGCTCATGTCGGGCGTAAAGCTTACCAACGAGTCGCGTAAGCGCATGCACACCATGGTATCGACCAACGATGGCTTTGAGATTGCCGAGGTGGATATGCAACTCCGTGGCCCCGGCGACATCGACGGCACCCAGCAGAGCGGCCTCCCCTTCGACCTAAAAATCTCCTCCCTTAGCAAGGATGGCCAAATCCTCCAGTTTGCCCGCACCGTGGCATCCGATATTATCGACGAGGACAACTCCCTCACCCTACCCAAAAACCATCTCCTCCTCGAAAACATCTCCCAAATGGTAAAGGACAAGGTTAGCTTTGGCCAAATCAGCTAGAAATCATTTGCTTTAAAACTAAACGCAAAGGCGGCAAGACGCTAAGAGATTATTACTCTCCTAAATAAACATATAAAATTGAATATTTGGGTAATTTGTTCTCGGTTAAACTCAGTTTCCAATCCGCTCAAAATATACTAGCAGCTTGTACGAGTCTTTGTAAGTACTCATCCTATGACTATTAATAATAAAGCCCTAGGAGTTGTTCAAATCCGCTTATAGCAATGTATAACACGAGCAGATTGTTATCCGGCCAATCTGTACTCTTTAATCAGTGTATCGGCCGATAAATTCAGCTTTGCCGCTAAGTTTCTAATCATTTCAACTGTTAGCTTACGCTTTCGGTTAAGAACTTCCGATACTCGACTTTTACCTCCAATTATCCCAACCAAATCCGAC
>JAVEQZ010000041.1:0-8772 GCA_034007405.1 Candidatus Moraniibacteriota bacterium
AATTCAAAAGAAAAAGGAATCGGCAAGGGAAAACTTATTTTATAATTTATATCAAAAGAAGGATAGCGAAAAACTTTCTTGTTTTTATCTTTATAATTTTCAAATTGAGGCGCAAAAATATAAACGGTATGACCGGCTCTTTCAAATTCTTGACGAAAACTTTCAATAGAAGTCGTCACCCCATAGGGATTAGGCAGATAATTATTGGTAAAAATAGCGATATTCATATTTTTTATGAATCTGAAAATATAAGAATTTAGGAATTTAGACAAATCCTTGTCTTTAAAAGGTGCTCCGAAGTAATCTTGAGCAATAAAATACTAAACACAAATTCCCAGATTCCTAAATTCTCAAATTATCATGACTTTACAAACCTTATAAACTTTACAAACTTTTTCACTATATTGATTCTATAAATTTTAAAATATCCTTAAAAACATGTTCATTCTTGATGTCGGAAATAAAAGTATGATAAGACCTTTTGATATATTTTTTTTGCTTCTTTTTCGAAGTTATTTTTTTGAAAATTTTAGTAAGACTATTATAAGTAACAATATGATCGCTTTTTGATTGGAGCAAAAAACACGGCTGAGTTATTAGGCTCAAATTTTTCCTTGAACGTCTGATTATCTTGGCTGTCTCCAAAACATTGGCAATCGGATAAATTTGATAGGAAATTACCCGAGTAATTGTTTTCCTGGAACCGAAAGTGGGCGGATAAAATTTTTTTCGATATTTTTTGAAAAAACTCAAGAACCAAACAATCGCAATCATCAATTCTTCCAGTTTTACCCGATAAGGCGTAGCCATCAAAACCAGCCCGTCTATCGACTTTTTTTCCTTGGCCAGTTCCAGCGAGATGGTCCCTCCGATCGAAGTTCCGATTACAAAAACTTTATCATGCTTTCTTTTTAATTTCTCAAAAGCCCCTCTGGCGTCATTGAGCCAATCGTTATATCTGACCTTGGCCAGATTTTCCGGTTTTGTACCATGTCCCCTCAAAACCGGCGCATAAGCCGTATAACCGTTTTGATTTAAAAATGTTCCCAAACGCCTCAATTCATAGGGAGTAGCCGTCCAACCGTGCAAAAGCAAAACCGCCTTATTGTTGTCTCCCTTGAAATAAAAAGACTTATTGACCAAGTGCTTTTCATTGGCAAAAAGCAACCCGGGATTGGCGAAAAAAATATTTTTTGCTTTTTTTATTATCTTTCTTACCATATTAACCAAAAATTTGAAAAACTTAAATTTTATCCCTTTAAGGAATTATTTTATTTGCCGAACAATTTTAAAAAATCAATCCTTTATATCCTCCACTATTTTTTCAATCTCCCGAATCTCCTCTTTCATCTTTTCCAATTCTCTTACCAAATCACGCGCCTTGTCAAATGTCGATTCCCTTCTTCTTTCAAGCTCATTCAATTTACTCTTTAATTGAGATAAATTATCAGCCATATTTTTTTTCTTAAAAATTAAATTAATTAATCCTTCAAAAGTTCGGAGGATTTGTATTTTTTATACATCGTAATGATTATAAAAGTAACCAAGGCAAGACCGATAAAAAGCCACCCCGCCCATTTGATATATTGTTTTATTTCCATCCACATATAACCGTAAAAATACCCCATCGCCACCAAAAAACCGCTCCACACCATTCCGCCCAAAATAGAATATCCGACAAATTTCCTAAAGTCCATCTTGGCAATTCCGGCCGCCACCCAAGTCGCCCAACACAAACCGGTAGTCGATTTGACTGCAAAAATTGTTTTGCCTCCATGATTTTCAAAATATTTCTCCATTCTTAAAACCAACCTTCTGGTTATCCCGAAATATTTTCCGAATCGATCGACAAAATGCATCCCCCACTTTTTACCGACTTGATACAAGATGACATCTCCCAAAACATCACCCGCTATCGAAATAATCAGAACAATCCAGAGGTTAAAAAAACCGGCAGCAGCCAACATGGCGGATAAAATAGTTACCACCGGACCTTCAATAATCATCAAAGGTAAAATTATCACATACCCCCACACACTCAAAAAATCCAAAATTTCTTGACCTGTAAAAAACATAAATCACATTATTATATTAACACGTTAACATGTTAACAATTTAACACAAAAAAATTAAAAAAACAGCCTGTAAATAATTCCAAATTAAAAATTACAAATAAATGATCAATGAGAAATTAACAAAATATTATGATTTTTATGGAGTGAGCCATAAAATAGTTTATCATTAAATAATTTTAAAATTCATTTGAAATTTAATATTTGTAATTTGAAATTCATATACCTCTATACTCCCAAATTCATAAATTCCCAAATTCCAATATTCAAAAAATTTCCAATTATTAATTATTCATTCTTAATTACTTCTAAAGTCCATTCCTATCCTTATTCAAATTATGCTCCTCCAAGGTAACGGAAAAAACCGTTTCTCCCGTTTCCGGATTGCTCAAAAAGTAATGATAATCCGTTTCTTCCGGATAAATCGCCGCCATTATCGAATCCAATCCCGGATTGGCGATTGGCCCCGGTGGCAAACCGACATTCAAATAAGTATTGTAAGGAGAGATTATTTGCGTATCCTCATAAGAATATTGCTTTTTGTTTTCTCCCAAAATAAAAGCCAAGGTGGCGCAACTCTGAAAAGCCTGCCCTTTTTCCAAGCGGTTATAAAAAATACCGCTAACCGTTTTTTTATCCTCGGAACTCCTAACTTCTTTTTCTATCAAACTGGCCATCGTCAGAATCTGATAAATATCCTGCTTGCGATTTTTAATTGCTTGTCGCATATCGTCCTTTAACTTTTCATCCAAATTGCTCAACATCTTCAAAATTATCTCCTCGGTTGTTCCGTCCGCATAAAAGAAATAAGTATCAGGAAACAGATAACCCTCCAAATTTTTTCCCTGGGGAATCTCTTCTAAGATAGGAAATTTTTCCGCAAAAACTTTCGGTTCCTGGGCCAACTTCAAAAACTCCTCCCCGGAGAAACCTTTTTCCTCCAAACGCTCCGCCATCTGCTTCAAAGAAAACCCCTCCGGAAAAGTTATCTTGACCGACTCGCGTAATTCCTCTTTTGGAGCGGAGAGAATCGAAACCAAATCGGAAACCTTCAAATCGGAAGGCAAAGTATATTCTCCGGCCTTTATCTTGCCCTTATAACCATTGCTATAAACATACCAAACAAAATAAATCTTGCTGTCGATAATATCCGCTTTTTTTAATTTTCCGGCCGTATTCCAAATATTTTCCCCGCTGATAACTTCAAATTGAATCAGCTCGGAAGCCGGTTTTTCTTTTTCCGAATTCAAAGAAAAAAATCCGACCAAAATAATCAAACCCAAAACAAAAAATATCCCTATTTTTATCTTCATAATTTTAAAATCTTATTCAATCCTTATTATCTCCATGTTAACCGCTTTTTTATCAATAGACAATAGCTTTATCCACACCAAAAATCTAAAAATCCCCGCCACCGTCAAAACCAAAAACCACGACACAATCATTCCGGTTCCGTAAACCGCCAAAAATATTACCAGACTGAAAATCAAATGCATCACCGGCATCTCTTTGTCCATATATCCCGCGTCAATATTCAAAAAATCATCCAACTGATTATTTAAAATTTCCACAAAAACATTGATCATTTTTTCATCTCCAACCACATCCCTCTCGGCCATTTTTGAGATATCCTCTCGACCTTTTTCTAAAATTTCAGTTCTCTGAATCTCGGTTAATTGGCGACCCTGAAAAAAATCAATATTATCTCTTCTAAATTTTTCAAAAACAAATTCATCCACCGTAGTAAAATCCCCTCCCCGTTTAATCAAATCCGGATCAGTTGAGGTTATAACCTTAACCATCAGACCGTCTCGACTACCGCCCAGTCCGATTTTAGGCAAATTACCCGATTCCATCTGGGGATTATTATAGAAATAATACTGCCCGGCCAGCATCAAAGCTATGGCAAAAATAAAAAAATATCTACCCACTCTTAAGGAATTCCAAATATCAATTTTAACTCGCTGGCGCATTTCCCTTTGCACAGCTCTTCCGGCTAAAAATAAAGCTACGAAAGCCAACAAAATAATCATCAAACTTTCTCCGCTTCGAGTAAATAATAATTGAAAAAACAAACCCAAAAAAGTTATTGCAAAAAAAATCCTTTTATCCCGAATAACCAATACCCCCAAAAACCAAGCAATAAAAAAGGTGGAAATAAAAAAGATTATCCAACCCCAATTGTTTAAATAAGCGGAAGAAAAGAGCTTATCCGCCAACCACCAAATTAAAAAATTTGATAGCAAAACCGTTGCCATTTCCGAATATTTAAAAATTTTTTTCTTCATTATTTTTTTTGAAGCCGATAGTTTAAGGGATTATTTCAGCCGAACGATTTGAGCGGTATCGAGTAAAAACTTTTTTAACTCCATAATTTTAAGTGATATCGAATAAAACCTATTTCAACGCTATAACATTAAATTTATTTACCAAAAAAGGATTCTTTTTTGTAGCTGCCGTATAAAATGAAAGGCCGGAGAAAAAGAGACTTTTTTCGGTAAATAAATATTCTACTCGCTATCAGTTCCTTCCATTAATATTATATCATTTTAAAAATGAACCTCAAAATTCTATTTTAAACGGCAAATTTCTTTTATAGCCGCCAAATCTTCGGCGCTTAACCTTATATTTTCCAAATCCTGATTTTCCATCAAATAATACATTAAAGATTGACTGTTTTCCACATGCCCGATGCCCAAGGCGTGTCCCAATTCATGAGCCAAAACCAAAATCAAATCTTTCTCGGAGTGAAATTGATAAATATTTATCGAAATCCCGTCATATTCACCCTGATTAAATTCAACCGCCTCGCCGAACTTATCCCGATAAGTCTCAACTTTATTGTTATATTTTTCGATCAAAGAACTTTCCTTATCGACGATATTATTGACCTCCTGAGCTAAATTATTGACCTTTTTTCTTTCCCGATCCAAGGCTTCCTTTGTATCGGCCAAATCCTCCTCTTCTTCTTTCAGTTCATCGTATTTTTCTTTTGTCATTTCGTTATTTTTTTCCAGTTTCTCAACAATTTTGTTGAATTTTTCGACTCTATCGGTATAACTCTCCACCTTCTTTTCATAAGCGACCAAGGCTTGCCGGTAAAGAGTGTACTTCTCTTGATACTCAACCGAGAGATTGTCTTTGTTATAAGCCAAATCGGTCAGCTGTTGATCAAGTTGCTCCTTTTCCTTGGTCCTTATTTGGCGCTCATCAAAAACAAAATTAATTTTAAAATCCGCCCCCGCCCTGTATTCAAAAAGATTTTTTCCCAATGCCTCCTCCCAAACGGATTCGGCACTTTGAAGAGCGGACAGAATTTCCGCCTCCGAAGTTTCAAATCCGCTATCCACATTTCCCAAAGAATAATAAAGCGTTTCATCGCAAACGGTTATAATTTTCAGCTCTTTCAGGGTTTCTCTAAAACCTCTTTCCAGCTCGATTCTATTTTCAGTATAAAAAATAAAACCGCCCGCCAGCACAAAAACCAAAATAATAATTTTCAAATAATTTCTCATAATAAAATAATCGACTTTAAGCTAATCTTTCCTATAATTAAACAACTTGCAACTTTAAATTTTGCACTTATCTTTTTTTATGTTAAAATTATTTTTGTGATTTGTAAACAAACATACAAACCGATATAAAAAATAATCCCGCCCTTGAGCGGAAAAAAAATATGAAAGACATCCAAGAAGTCTTTGATGAAATTCAAAAACTCAAAAAAGAACGACGTGAAATAAGTCGAGAATACAAATATTTATTGGACAACGACGCCAGCTATCAGACTATTTCGGAAGAATTGAAGAAGTTAAGAGATCAGAAAAAAAAGATTGAGGATAGCAATAAATCCCCCCGACTTGATGAATTAAAAAACGAAATCAACGCCCTCAACGAAATGGCTTCGGATATCGCCATCACTCAATTGATGAACGGCCAGAGCATCCATATCAAAGACGAGTACGAAACAGAATATGAGCCGGTCTACAAAGTCAGCTTCAAAAAGATAAAATAGAGAAATAAAAAACACCCCAATCAATCAATGCGGGGTGTTTTTTTACTCAGTCAATTTTAGACAGTTATTTTTTTTCTGGAATTTTTAGCTTCGCGAATCGCTCTTTTTTCTTCTTCTATCAAAGGAAAATCCTTGCACTCTCCATCGATTATCGCCTTACTAAAAATCCTGGCCCCGTCCCGAGTGGCCAAAGTGGAAATAATCAAACCGCAATTATTCATATCCAAAAGAGCGATTGAAAAACTTTGATTACCGCCCATATCTCGAAAGGGATTATACCTCACCACGCCCACCTTCTGAATACCCTTGGAAGCGATATTGAAGATTTTTTCATATCCGTCAAATAACTCTTTGATATCTTTTTGATTTTTCCGGATCAAGTCCGCTTGTTGACCGATTACCGCCTCCAAATCCCGGCCGTTTTTTCCGGCAAAAAAATCTTTGGCCAAAAGATTGATTTTCTTAAACTTAAAAAGCAAAAAAATATTCAAAAAAACCGACACAAAAAACAAAACCGCTATTCCCGGTACAACATAAGGCAAAATTTTTACCAGAGCTTGTTCCATATTTTTTATTCCTCATCCTCTTCAGTCAAACTGATAGAGTACAATTTTTTATTTTCGTTCTTATTATCGATAAAAAATAAATTATCTTCCCGATGATTATAGGTCGCCTTGAAACCCTCCCCGTCCAAACCAACCAAATCTTTTATATTTTTCATCGAACGATTGTCCAATTCGGCCATTTTTACCTCTTTACCCACGCTAAAAATCAAATGCTCGTAATCATCGAACCAACTAACATTTTCAATTGTTTGAGCGAATCGAACCACATCAACCTTTTGTCCCTCTTTGCGACCGGGCTGAGTTTCCCACTTTCTGACAAAATAAACCGCAATCTCATTATTGGTCCAAAAAGCCAATTTTTTTCCATCATTGGAAAAATGCATCCCATTAACTCCCTGCGCCACTTCTTTTACTCCCTTACTTTCCTCACCTTGGTTATACAAATACAATTTTTTATCTTGCGAAATAACAGCAATCCTGTTTTCATCATAAACGATTAACTCAAAATTTTCTCCCCCGACAGCATTTATCGACTCGGTGGTGATTTGAACCGCCTCGCTTCGACCGCTGATATTTTTTTTATAAATTATATGATTGTCCTCGGAAAGATAGAAGATATCGGAACCGGACAGATCATAACCAACGATGTTTTTTACCACCTCCACTTCATTGACCGTGTTTTCCAAATCCGATCGAAAAAGACTGCCTTCTTTTATATAAAACAAAGTATTCCTATCATCACTGCTCCATCTCACTTTTTGAATCTCTTCCTTATTTATTTTTCCATTCAAACTGTAGGATTCTTCCGTACCGATATTTATCACAAAATATTCTTTTTTTCCCTCCTTTTCCAAAGGCACAATCAATCTTCCCTCTCGGGGAGACCACTCGATATTTTCCTTTTTGCTTTTTGACAATTTGTAACCGTCAAAAGGAAATTCATAGATAATCTCTTCTTTTTTTATATCCAGAATTTTTATCCAAGTTTTATCCTCCTTTTCCTCGGCTAGCGCAATTCTCTTGCCATCCGGAGAAATAAAAAAATTCTCCACGCCTTGAGTCGGGTACTCCAATTGAGTATATTTTTCTCTGGCCAAAAAAACATTCCAAAATTCAGTGGACACCCCGCTGTGCACATAGGCTTCCTGAACCCAAGGAATATATCCGGGCGAGCGCACTTCCAAGGTATATTTACCGGGAAAAAGAGAACCGATATGATAAGAATAATTTAAAAAATTTATCATACCGGTGGAAACTTTTTCTCCATTGACAAAAACTTCCACTTCTCTCGGAGTCGGCTTTATCGTTATCGAACCGGAATAAACAAAAATTCCTCTTTCCAAGCTGAAACGATAGCCCATCGCATAAGAAACAACTACCGGAGCAATCAAGGCGAAAAGAATCACCAAGAACCAAAAAAATATCTTTTTTATCTTTATATTAACCATTTTTAAGAAAAAATTAAGCCTTTTAAACGCAACTTCAATATAGCCCAAATAAACCTTTTTGTCTAATTAAAGCACAAGATAAATACATAGTGACAAGTAACTGGTTTTCATGGGTGTTTGGTAATTTAACGCTTTATGCGGTCTTTTGAAATTGTATTCAATTAACCATTTGACCAAATCTCTATTTCGGATCAGAATTAAAGTTTCCCGGTTGAATAAATTCTTCTTGCAGTGTTCGATTAAATCTTTCATTGTTAGGATTATCTTTGGGTGTTCGAACTCGGGAATATTGCTCTATGTTTAATTTTTCGCAAGTTTTTTAAAATTGTAAAGGGGAAATGAAAATGTCCGCTTTTGTCGGAAAATGTTTCGTTTCCGGGGAGCGTTTTTATGTATTTTTGGGAGTGAGTGATTTTCCTCCATATAAATAAAAACCCACCTTTCCCTAAGGGAGAGGTGGGGCTAAATAAATTTCAAGCATACGGTTTATTCGGCTAATATGATTCTAAACAACACAGGAGCATCTGGGACTGGTTCAGATGGAGGTTGAGGAGGTATCGATACCGTAATGTAGGCAACTTTTATTACAGAATCAGTTCCCAAACTATTACTGGCGGTTAGACTGACTGTAAAAATTCCGGGGGAAGTATAGGTGTGAGTGGGGTTGCTTCCTG
>JAVEQZ010000042.1:0-8650 GCA_034007405.1 Candidatus Moraniibacteriota bacterium
AAATATTATTTTTAGTCAAATAAAAAAACATCCGCCAGAGGCGGATGTTTTTAAGTTTTTTGATTTCTCTTACCCTCTGAAACCACCGCGGTCTTCCCGAGGTTGCATTGGGCGAGCTTCGTTGACAGTCAATTTTCTTCCGTCAATTTCTTGACCGTTGAACATGTCGATAGCTTTTTGAGCATCATCGTCATTGGACATTTCAACAAATCCGAAACCTTTACTTCTACCGGTAGCTCTGTCATTGATGATAACAGCTGATTCAACTGCTCCGGCTTGAGAAAAAAGTTGATTTAGATCCCCATCCTTTACAGAATAGGAAAGATTGCCAACATATAATTTTTTTGCCATATTTGTCTTTTGATTATTCTTATTTGATTCCGAATAATCAAATTTTTTTGATTTACTATCTTGCTTCGACCGCGTACGAAACTTAACTAATTAATAAAACTAAAAAGATGCACGAACAAGCTAAATTCATTATAGCAAAAAACCGAAAAAATAGCAAGAGGGGCGAGGGATGCCGTTTTTATTTGTCAAGTCAGTCGGATTTTGATTTCCGGATGAATATTTTTGACCGTTTCCAGGATTTGACTGTCCAATTCTATTTCATAAGCGGTTTGGACAGTGGTGCCGTTGATATCGAGAAATATCTTGGTTTCTCCCGGTTTGCAAGTATCGAAAATTTGAGAAAGTCGGGCGATGACGGATTTGTCGGCCTGGGGAGGGAGGGTGATTGAAATTTTTCGGTTGCTTAATTTTTCAATCGGTTTTTGATTTTTTTCTTGAGTGGCCAGGACTCTTTTGAAATCTTCCACTTCTTGCTCATTGATAACTTTGGCATCATCGACAATCAATTTATAGCTTCCGTCTTTGTCAGAAAGTTTTCCATCGGCGATTATTATTTTTTCTTCTTGCCAAGTGGCACCGGTGGTTTCCAAGACATTGGGGAAGACTAAAAGTTCGATTCGACCTCGCAAATCTTCAATCGTGACAAAGGCCATATTTTGCTTTCGGCGAGTGATTATTTTTTGAGTTTTGGTGATTACGCCTCCGACTTTTATATTCCTTCCGACCATTGACGGATGAAGTTGGTTGAGAGGGGTGGCCATTTTTTCGAAATATTCCCGATATTCGGAAATGGGATGATCGGAGACATAAAGCCCGAGCAGTTCTTTTTCCCAATGCAACCTTTGGTTTTTGGAAGCCGGCAAACTCGGAGCCAATTCGATAGTTGGAGCTTTGATTTGTATTGCTCCGAAAAGACTGTTTTGATTGGAGCTGTTTAGTTTTTGAATGTTTTTGGAGAAATTTAAAATATTTTCAATGTTCTCGATAATTTGATTGCGCTCTCCCAAATCATCCAAGGCTCCCACTTTGGCCAGAGCTTCGATGGATTTTTTATTGAGATCTTTGCTAACCACTCTTTCCAAAAAATCGGCCAAGGATTTATAGTGACCGTTTCTTTTTCTCTCGGCCACGATTTCATCCGCCACCGGATGGCCGACATTTTTGATGGCTTTCAATCCGAAGCGAATATTTTCTTCGCCGGTTTGTTCGTTTTTTATCACCGCAAACTCGCCGAAACTCTCGTTGACATTGGGGGGTAAAACTTGAATCCCGATATCTTTGGCTTCTTCCACTTCAATGGCGATTCTTTCAATATTGCCCTGATCGGAAGTCATCAAGGCGGCCATAAATTCGGCCGGATAATGCGCTTTGAGATAGGCGGTTTGATAACCTATCAATGCATAGCAAGCGGCATGGCTGCGATTGAAACCGTAGCCGGCAAACGGTTCGATAAAAGCGAATATTTTTTCCGCGTCTTTTTTATTGACCCCGTTTTTGACCGCCCCTTCGATAAATTTTATTTTTTCTTTTTGAATCAGCTCGGGGATTTTTTTACCCATCGCTTTTCTGAGCATATCCGCTCCTCCCAATGAATAGCCGGCCAAAGCCTGCGCCATCTGCATTACTTGCTCTTGATAAACCGCCACTCCGTAGGTTTTGCTCAAAATCGGTTCCAATTTGGGATGGATATATTCGATTCTTTTTCTCCCGTGTTTGCGATCGATAAAATCCGGAATCCAATCCATCGGACCGGGTCGATAAAGCGCCACCATGGCGATAACATCTTCTAAATTATTCGGTTTGAGTTGCTTGAGGTAGCGCTTCATACCGGAAGATTCAAGTTGAAAAACTCCGGTCGTGCGAGCATCTTGTAGTAACTTATAGGCCTTTTCGTCATCGAGAGGTATTTTATCGATATCGATTTTTACTCCTTTGGTCTTGGCGATTATGTTGATGGCGTTTTGGATGATGGTTAAGTTTTTGAGCCCCAAAAAGTCCATCTTTAAAAGACCGATTTTTTCCACATAGCTACTCTTAGTAGAGGAAGAATATTGAGTTACCACCCCGTCACCCTTATCTTTGCCGGTAATTTTTTGTAAAGGGGAATAATTGGTAACCGGTTCCTTGGTGATTACCACTCCGCAAGCATGCATCGAGGCATGTCGAGCCACTCCTTCCAAATTTTTGGCACTGTCGATCAGTTTTTTGGCGTCTTTGTCGGATTGATAAAAATTTCTAAATTCCGGCACATCTTCCAATGCGCCTTCGATAGTGGAGAACATCGGAATCATTTTGGCGGTTTTATCGCAATAATCATAGGGATAATCCAAGGCCCGACCGGCATCGCGAATAGCCGCTCGAGCCGCCATCGTTCCAAAAGTTATGATTTGCGCCACATGATCATCCCCGTATTTTTTGCGGACATAATCCAAGACTTCATCCCGACGATCGTCGGCAAAATCCATATCCACATCCGGCATAGAAATTCTTTCCGGATTGAGAAATCTTTCAAAGAGCAAATCATATTTAATCGGGTCGATATTGGTGATGCCGACCAAATAGGAGACAAAACTGCCGGCCGCGCTTCCTCGACCCGGACCGACGACAATTTCTTGACTTCTGGCCCAGTTAACAAAATCCTGAACGATTAAAAAGTAAGAGGGATAACCCATTTTTTCGATGATGGATAATTCATATTCCATTCTTTGGCGGTGTTCGGGTGTAATGTTGTCGCCGAATTTATCCTTCAAACCTTTTTCGGTAAGATGGCGGAGATAACTTTTGTCGTCGAATCCTTCCGGCACTTCAAAATAGGGAAGTTGAATTTCGCCCAATGAAATTTCATAGTTACATTTGTCGACGATGACTTGGGTGTTTTCAAGAGCTTCAGGTGTGTCGCCAAAAACTTCGAACATTTCCTCCGGGGATTTCATATGAAGATGAAAATCCATCAGATTCATTCGGTCTTTTTCTTGAACTTTGCGATTCATTTGGATACAAAGGAGAATGTCTTGGGTTTCGGCGTCTTCGATTTTGGTATAGTGAATATCGCCGGTGGCCACCACCGGAATCCCGGTTTCTTGGGAAATTTTTTTCATTCCTTCATTGGCGATTTTTTGATCTTCTTGCCCCGGGTGATGTTGGAGCTCCATATAGAAATTTCCCTTACCAAAAATTTTTTCGTACCAAAGAGCCGCATTTCTAGCTTCCTCATAAGTTTTGCGGATGATAGTTTGCGGAACTTCTCCTTGGATGCAACCGCTCATACAAACCAATCCTTCGGAATATTTTTCCAAAACTTCTTTGTCGATGCGAGGCTTATAATAGAAACCCTCCAGATGAGCGATGGAAACCAGTTTCATCAGGTTTTTGTAGCCCTTTTCGTTTTGTACCAAGAGGGTAAGATGGTAGCGAGTTTTGTCTTCAGTGGTGTTGTTTTTGCTGGTGCGATTGCCGGGGGTGAGATACATTTCGCAACCGATAATCGGTTTGATGCCGGCTTCTTTGGCTTTGATAAAAAATTCCACAATTCCATACATCACTCCGTGATCGGTCAAGGCCAAAGAGTCCATGCCCAATTCCTGGGCTCTTTTGATGAGGTCGTCAATTTTGGCCAGTCCGTCCAAGAGGGAGTAATGACTATGGACATGCAGATGAGTGAATTTTGATTTAGTTTGAGAAGTATTTTCCATTTTTTTCTATCCCCGTAAGCCGGATCGCTCCGCGGCTTTTGCAAGAAAGAATTAGTTAACTGAAATTTATTATAGCATGAAATTTTAAAATGAAAAACACCGGAAAAATCGATGTTTTTCGGGTGTTCTTTGAAACCTCATTATTTTTCGGTTAAAAATATTTTCTCCACGGCCAAGATAATTCTCGGGAATAATCTCGCGGATAAACCATTGAATAAAGAGGGGGACTTTTTCTCGCCTTTCTGTATAAATATTGAGCGGTAAATAAAAACAACGTCAAAAACAGGGCGAGAAAGAAGAAAGCAGGAGGCAGTTTAAAGATACAAGATAGAACAAATAACCCTAAAAATGTTAGGCCGCACGATATAGCGGTAAGAATTACAAATAGAATAACGATGCCCACAAGGGTTAAAATAGCGGTAAAAAAATCATTTAACATAGACCCCTCCCATTTCTCTGTGAGTGTTTGAAATAACCGGTTTTTATTTTTTCAGAAATATATCAGAAAGTCAAACAAGATTGACTTTATTATATTGAAATGATAGGTTTTTATTTAGAGAAAGACAGTTCCTAATATTTTTTCAAAAGATGAGGTGTCAAAAATGAAAAAGGAAGACAGAATTATCCCGGCAAAGCGAAGTATCATCGTAGCGGCGGATGTGGGCAATCTTAACGATTTTTATAATTTAGTGGATTGCACCATTGATATTTCCTCAATTGGGGGTTATAAACTCGGCTTTTCTTTGGCTTTTTTGGGTCTTCAGAAGGCAGTAGAGATAATCCAAAGAGCCAATGCTCGTAATCAACAAAATAAAAAAGTTATTTTTGATTTCCAAAAAGCCGGCAATGATATTCCGGAAACCGGAAAAATCTTTGCTCAATCGATGGTAAATGCTGGAGTGGATACGGTAATTTTATTTCCATTCACAGGGCCAGTTACTCAGGAGGCTTGGACCAATGCTTGTCTCGATTCAGGTCTAAATGTCATTATGGGTGGCATTATGACCCATGAGGGTTTTTTGCAAAGCGAGGATGGTTACATTGTTGAAAATGCTCCTTACAAGATTTACACTAGAGCCGCAGAGATGGGCATTAGGCATTTTGTCGTTCCGGGTAGTCCCAGAAGAATTGTCGGACTGAAAAAAATAATTCGACTTTTGGACGAAAAAATCGGTCAGGGTGACTATGCTCTTTATGCTCCCGGATTTATCTCTCAGGGAGGGGATATTGGCGAATGTACCAAAATCATTCCCGGAGAGTGGCATGCTATTGTCGGTTCGGCTATCTATAGGGCTGAAAACATGCGAGAAGCTGCTATCCGGGTTTGCAGTCAAATTTAAATAAACCAAATTTCTCAAAAGGTTAACGGCACCTTTCAATTTTGATAAAGCCGTTTTTTTATTTTTCATCGAGGTGTTAATATGTTAAAATGCCGATATGCTGAGCTGGTAGCGAGTAGAATATTTATTTACCGAAAAAAGTTTCTTTTTCTCCGGCCTTTCATTTCATACGGCAGCTACAAAAAAGAATCCTTTTTTGGTAAATAAATTCAATGTTATAGCGTTGAAATAGGTTTTACTCGATATCACTTAACTAATATGATAAGGGTATATGACAAAAGAAAAAATTATATCAAATCTCAATCCGTCAGTCGAGACTGACAGGTTTGAATTAGAGAATCAACTTTTGGGTGAAGGGTGGGATTTTGTAGTGGGAGTGGATGAGGCGGGAAGGGGACCATTGGCCGGACCGGTGGTGGCGGCGGCAGTGGCTGTCCGCAAATTACAAATTACAAATTACAAATTACAAACACCTGCCTGCCGGGAGGCAGGAAATCCGAATGAACAAAATTCAGATGACCAAAAAAAATCAAAAGAAAAATTTTTAGATGAGGAAAAGATGTGGGATTTGATTAAAGACTCCAAAAAATTGAGCGAGAAGAGACGAGAGGAAGTTTTTGAATTTATTAGAGAAAATTTTTATGTGGGAGTGGGGATTTGCGATCATCAAACTATCGATCGGATAAATATTTTGGAAGCTACTTTTCTAGCAATGAAAAAGGCTGTCGGAGAGTTAAAAAATCAGATCAAAAATCAAGGAGGCAAGATATTAATTTTAGTCGACGGAGATAAAATCATTCCCAATTTTTCCATCGAGCAAAAGTCGATTGTGAGCGGAGATAAATTAGTGAAATCTATTTCGGCCGCCTCGATCATCGCCAAGGTGACGCGAGACAGAATGATGAATGAATTCGACAAGAAATATCCCCAATATCAATTTTCCAAACACAAGGGTTATGGCACCAAAATTCATATCGAAGCGCTCAAAGAATTCGGTCCGTGCGAGATTCATCGACGCACTTTTGCGCCGGTGCGAAACGCGATAAATGATAGATGGAAATAATAAGTTAAAAGTTAAAAGTGCAAAGTTAAAAGTTATTCAAAATTTTCAATTTATAAAAAGTATGGGTGTGAATAATATTCAATACTCATTCAATAAATAACAGAACCGGTAGCGAGTAGAATATTTATTTACCGAAAAAGTTTCTTTTTCTCCGGCCTTTCATTTCATACGGCAGCTACAAAAAAGAATCCTTTTTTGGTAAATAAATTCAATGTTGTAGCGTTGAAATAGGTTTTACCCGATAGTGCTTAATATAAATAAATATTCAATATTGGTTTTTATTTTTTTAAATTTATAGTCTTTTATTTTGAGACCTAAAATTTAAAACTTATATCTTTAACTTTTAACTTTGCACTTTGAATTTTGAATTTTTCTTTCCTCTTGCTAAAAATAAAAATTAGTGATAAATTAAAACAGTAAAAGATTAATTGTATAGTAAGGTTAAATATATGCCAGTACCAAAGCAACGCCACAATACCGCTAGAAAAGGCCGAAGAAGAGCCGGGCAAGCAGTTAAAATAAAAGATATTGCCAAAGTTCAATCGGTTAAATGTTCCAATTGCGGAGCCAGAATAATGCCTCATCGAGTTTGTCCCGAGTGCGGTTTTTATAAAGGCAAAGAAGTGATAAAAGTTTCCAAAAAGAAAAAATAAAAATTATTTTTTAAACCTGCGGGTTTTAAGTATTTTAAAATGGCTAATAGACGTCTCCAAAGATCAATCGCAATGCAATCCTTGTTTGAATGGGATTTTAACGGTGAAAAAGAGGAGGGTATTTTGGATATCGTAGATAGAAATATCAAAGATTTGGCGGTGGGAATCGAAGAAACCGATTTGATTTTGTCTTTGGTCGAGGGGGTGATAAAAAACCAAACCGATATCAACGAGCTTATCGAGCAATGCGCTCCCGAGTGGCCCTTGAGCCAGATTACCGTAGTGGATCGAAATATCTTGCGTATCGGGATTTATGAATTGCTCTATGGCAATTATGAGAGTGTTCCTCCCAAAGTGGCAATTAATGAGGCGATTGAATTGGCCAAGACTTTTGGCGGTCCCAATTCTTCCAAATTTGTCAACGGAGTTTTGGGAACTATTTATCGCGAGATGGGGGAGCCGTTGAAAGACGACGATAAAAGAAAAAAGGAAGTCAAAGAAAAAGAACGCAAAAAAGAAGAAGACAATAAAAAAATCATAGAAGAAAATAATTAATTTTTTAAAATATTTTTAATTAAAAGATTTTAAACATTCGTCTTTCGGAGACGATTTTTTTAAAGGCTTGTAATTAGAAATTTTAACTCAATGACAGTAGAAGATTTTGCCAAAAAGATAGAGCTCGAGTTTAATAATCTCGACTTACTTAGAGAGGCTTTGACTCATCGTTCCTATTTGAACGAAAATCGGAAGTACAAATTAAATCATAATGAAAGATTGGAGTTTCTGGGAGATGCGGTTTTGGAATTGGTGGTGACGGATTTTTTGTTTAAGAAATTTTCCAATCCGGAGGGTGAGATGACCAGCTGGCGAGCGGCTTTGGTAAACGGCGAAATGCTGGCCAAGATTTGCCAAAGTTTGGGAGTGGAGGAATATATTATGATGAGCAAGGGAGAGGCTAACGACAAAGGGCGAGCGCGACAATATTTGTTGGCCAACGCTTTTGAGGCGATTATCGGTGCTATTTATCTTGATCAAGGCTACGGAAAAGCCGAGGAATTTATCCGAAAAAATGTCCTAGTCAAGATGGATGAGGTCCTCAAGGATAAACTTTATCTCGACCCCAAGAGTTATTTCCAAGAAAAAGCCCAAGATGAATACAAAGAAACTCCTTCTTATCGAGTTCTCAAAGAGGAAGGTCCGGACCATAATAAAAATTTTACCGTCGGTGTTTATATCGGCAAGGAGCTAATCGCCCAAGGAGACGGTGCCAGCAAGCAGGAAGCTCAGCGCAACGCGGCTCAAGCCGGATTGGAACAAAAAGGCTGGATTTGAAATAAAAAAAGTACGTACTCGAGTACGTACTTGAGTACTTACTTACTATTTATCCTCGGTTTTTTTGTCGGTGATAAGCAAGATTACCAAAGAGAAAGCATAAACCGCCCCGAAGGTATAAAGTATTTTTGTCAAAACTTCCCCGGCGGTTTCTCGGTCGATAAAACTCCAGATATACATTATGCCGGTAAAGAGGAGCGTAATGAGAAGCATAATTAA
>JAVEQZ010000043.1:0-8578 GCA_034007405.1 Candidatus Moraniibacteriota bacterium
GGATCAATCCCGTCAGCCAAAGCCAACATATTCACATTGAAATTCTTTTGCAAATCCGTCAGAGAATAAAGTTTATTAAGCACTTTTTCCGGATAAGAATCTTTCTTTAAATCAATCACAATTCTTACTCCGTCTTTATTGGATTCATCTCGCAAACCTTTGATTCCTTGAATTTTTTGTTCTTTTACTAAGAGAGCGATTTTTTCCAACAAAGTGGATTTATTGGTCAAATAAGTTATTTCCGACACAATAATTTGGTAATTTCCGTTTCTGCCTTCGGTTATGCCCGCTTTGGCTCTGGTTATAATTCCGCCTTTTCCGTCTATGTAAGCCTCGCGAATATTTTTCTCATCATATATAACTCCCCCGGTTGGAAAATCAGGTCCTTTTATAAAAACCAATAAATCATCTACAGTGGCTTTCGGATTATCAATCAAATGAATAGTGGCATCAATCAATTCTCCTAAATTATGCGGAGGGATGTTGGTGGCCATTCCAACCGCAATCCCCATCGAACCGTTAAGTAATAATTGGGGCAATTTGGATGGCAAAACAGTTGGTTCCTTATGAACTCCGTCAAAATTGGGCACAAAATCAACAGTATTTTTTTCGATATCAACCAGCATTTCCTCGGCTATTTTCCTCAACTTCGCCTCCGTATAACGATAAGCAGCCGCGCCATCTCCATCCATGGAGCCGAAATTTCCCTGACCCCAAATCAAAGGGTAGCGCAAAGAAAAATCCTGAGCCATTCTCACCATCGTATCATAAACAGCCGTATCTCCATGCGGATGATACTTTCCCAAAACCTCTCCCACTACCGTGGCGGATTTTCTAAATTTTGAACCGGATCTCAAGCCTGTCTTCCACATAGAATACAAAATTCTTCGATGTACCGGCTTCAACCCGTCCCGAACATCAGGAAGCGCTCTGGCCACAATAACGCTCATCGCATAATCCAAATAGGATTGCTGGACTTCTTTTACGATAGCCTGCTTTTGAACCCCTTTGTCTTTTATATCTTTTTCCGTTTTCATATTAAAAATAAAATTATTCCTATTTTAAAATATATCCAAATTAATTACAATCTCAAAAACCAAAAATTTTTTGCTTTATGGCTGAATCGGCGGATTCATCTGTTCTGATTGATTCATCTGCTCCCCCAAAATTTCGGTTTTTTCTAATTTTTCCATATCACCCAAAATTTCCGATCCGCTATTAATCTTATCCTGATCATTATCCATTAAATCCTGAAGAGAAAAAATCCAAACAAAAAAAATTATAATCATACAAACCGTTACCATTCCCCAAACATACCTGATTTTTTCATTTTCCGGTTTTTGACGAATTTCTTCAATTTTATCCATTAAGCTCATATTTTTATTTTAATAATTCATCAATAAAATCTCCAAATTCTTGCCCTCCAATTCCTTCTTTTTTAAACTAATTTTGTTTATTTTTTTCTTTGGAAAGTCTCCTATCTCATGACAAAAATACTTTTCATCCTCAATATCCATCTTTAGTCCCGGAGATTTATAATGAATCGGGATTACCATGGCCGGACTTAGTTTTTTGGCGATCTTGGCCGCTTCCTTACCGTCAATCGTATATTTTCCGCCTACCGGTATCATCAAAATATCCACATCCCCGATTTTTTCCATCTGCTTAACAGTTAATTCGGGAGTTCCCAAATCCCCCATATGACAAATTCTAATATCCTCGGTATCCAAAACGAAAATAGTATTCCGCCCCCTCAAAGCACCCTCCTGATTATCATGAAAAGAATCAATTCCGGTAATATTAATACCCTTTACGGAGTACTCCCCCGGTGAATCGATAATCACCGGATTATCTTTCAATGCTTCAACATTGGAATGATCATCATGTTGAGAATGAGAAACAAAAACCACATCCGCTCTTCCCTGAGGCGGTTTAAGACCGATTCTTTTATCAAAAGGATCCATAAAAACAACAACATCCTCAGATCCCCGCCCTTCTGTCTTGGTGGTTATTTTAAAACAAGAATGACCGTAATATTGAATATTCATAAGTTAAAATAGGCAAAAGATACGGATAACAAAAATTCGCATCTCTTTTTCTTTTATTTTTAGACTACATCTCATTTTAGCACAATAATTTTTAATTGTCGAGATTCTGGAGCAAATTCGAGTTGCTTTCTTTTCTTTTTTAAAATATGATGTTATCTTGGAAACATAACACAATTATTCAAGTAGCCCCTGTAGTTCAGTGGATAGAACAAGTCACTCCTAACGACTAAACGGAAGTTCGACTCTTCCCGGGGGCACAACCGAGTTATGATCAATAAAATACCTCCATCAGTTAAAAAAGCGCTTACTGAAATACAAAAAGAAAATTTTGAGGCTTTTATCGTTGGCGGGTGTGTTAGAGATTTAATATTAGGGAAAAAACCAAAAGATTGGGACATAACCACCAATGCTACTCCTCAAGAATTACTAAAAATCTTCCCGGACGGAAAATATGAAAATCAATTCGGTACCGTTATTTTACCGGAAAAATACCTGGGTAATCCCGAAAGCAGAGAAAATCTAGAAATAACTACTTATCGAACCGAGGCAAATTATTCGGACAAAAGAAGACCGGATGAGATTAAATTTGCCGAAAAAATAGAAGACGACCTTAAACGTAGGGATTTTACCGTCAATGCTTTGGCGCTGAAAATTAAAGGCTCCGAATTTGAAATTATTGACTTATTTAAAGGACAAAGCGATCTCAAAAAAAAGATTCTTCGCGCTGTCGGCAAACCGGAAGAAAGATTTAATGAAGACGCGCTTCGAATGATGCGAGCTGTTCGTTTTATTTCTCAACTCAGTATAGGTGGTGACTGGGTTATTGAAAAAAATACTCTCTCAGCCATTAAAAAAAATGCCAATCTGCTATCTTTCATATCCAAAGAACGATTAAGAGATGAATTTTCCAAAATAATTTTATCTTCAAATCCTGATTTAGGTGTTGAATTATTGATTAAAACGGATTTAATGCATCATATTATTCCGGAAATTTATCAAACCATCTCAGTAACTCAAAATCGACATCACTACCACGGACCCTTTAATACTGTTTATAAACATCTCTTAGCCAGTCTCAAAAATTGCCCCTCCCGGAAATTAGAAGTTCGTCTAGCTACTTTCTTGCATGATTTGGGAAAACCGGAAGCCAAAAGGGGTGAGGGTGAATTTTCAACTTTTTACAATCATGAATACATTAGCGCCAAAAAAGCCGAAAAAATTCTCCAAAGACTCAAATTTCCCAAAAATATCATAGAAAAAACCGTTCTTCTGATAAAAAACCATATGTTTTATTACAATGTTGACGAGGTTGGAGAAAAAGGTGTCCGCAGAGTTATTCAGAAAGTTGGCCTGGAAAACATCAGTGATTTGATTGATGTCCGCATCGGAGACCGACTCGGAAGCGGTACCGCTAAAGCTGTCCCTTATAAACTAAGACATTTTAAATATATCGTGGAAAAAGTCTCCACTGATGCTGTTTCTGTCGGTCAACTCAAAATCAATGGTCGCGATTTAATAGAAACATTAAAAATCAAACCCGGACCGAAAATAGGTTCCATCTTGGATATATTATTATCGGAAGTAATCGACGACTCAAAACTCAACAAAAAAAAATATCTCCTAGAAAGAGCAAGTGAATTAAATCAAGAAAATCTGGAAGAATTAAGAAAAAAAGCCAAACATAAAATTAAAGGTAAGGAAATTGAGGATGACAAAAAAATAAAAAGTAAATATTGGGTAAAATAATTTTTATATCAAAAAAAATATATGCAAATAAAAATTGAAAATCTGCAAGAAAACCCAATTAACCTTCTCCGCCGGGCCGGCTATTCCTTTCAAAAAAATGTTGAAAATGAAATGAGTTTTATTAGACCGCTAGCCTTATCCGGCTATCCCAGGTTTCATATGTATGCTCGAGTAGAAAACACCTTTACGCTCATAATAAATATTCATCTTGATCAAAAAAAGGAAACTTACGGAGATAACACCCGCCATCATGGAGAATACCAAGATGAAGGAGCATTAAAAACCGAACTTGAACGAATTTTACCCATCCTTAATGCTATATAAAATTTATAGTGTTGATTTTTTTAAATAAATACATTATTATCTAAAAGTAAATAAAGTGGATAAAATTACACTGCCTGGGTGGTGAAATTGGTATACACGCCAGTCTTAGGAACTGGTAGGTTTATCCTGTGGAGGTTCAAGTCCTCTCCCAGGCACATTTTTAAAAACCGGCACCAAAGCCGGTTTTTTATTCGCAAAAATTAAACGTAAAAATTAAATTAAAAATTTTCTTTTGTTAGCGGCCAGATCGATAAAATCGTCCACTGCATCAATAAGTTTTGCACTGGTTGATTTTTTAAAAGCAATCGCCTCCACTCGACATCCGGTAGTATTTTTAATAAATTCAATCATAGGAATATAATCTCCGTCTCCTGAGACCAAAACAACCACATCCAATGATTTACTCAATTTAATGGCGTCTACCGCAATCCCCACATCCCAATCAGCTTTCTTGGCGCCTCCGGCAAAAATCTGCAAATCTTTAGTTTTAACTTCAAAACCATGCCCCTCCAAGGCCTCAAAAAATTTTTCCTCCAAGCCTTCCTCGGTTTTAACTCCGTAAGCGATTGCTCTAATTAACTTTCTCCCGCTCACAGCCTCATTTAGTATATTTTTAAAATTCACTTTCTTTTTATACAAAACCTTGCCTGTATAATACATATTTTGGATATCCACCAAGACACCCACTCTTTGTTCTTTAAATTTTGACATAACTCAAAAAATTAAAAAATGCTTTTAAAAAGCATTTTTTATCTTCTTTATCCTTTTAAACCTAGTTTTTTAATAGTATTTTTATAATTTTTCTCGTCAGTTCTCTTCAAATAATCCATCAGTTTTTTTCTCTTGGAAACCATTTTCAATAAGCCTCTGCGAGAATGAAAATCCTTGGAGTTCTTCTTTAAGTGCGCGGTTAATTTCTTTATTTTTTCCGTAAAAAGAGCAATTTGATATTCCGAAGAACCGGTATCCTTATCATGCCTCTTCACATCCTTAGTAGCCTTCACTTTTTGCTTGGTTGTAAGCGCCATCTCTTTGTTTGCCACACATTCGTTCCGTTATTAAACACAAAAACCAATGTGCGCATATATTTTAAAAAATTATTTAACAGTTAAACAATAACATTAAAACTTATTTTTAGCAAGCTTTATTTTAAGCCCTTTATTTTAATATCAACAATATCTTTATTTCCTATTTTTAAATTCATTTCATTAATCAACATTTGTTTATTAAGCCAAATTTCATTAGCCCAATTTGAATTAACTATTTTCAAAAAAACCACCCCGTCTTGATAAAAGTCCGGAACCACATTTGAAGCCCCAATTTCGCCAAATTTTAATCGGATTATATTTCTAAAAATATAAAAAACACTCTCTTGATCCAATTCTTTTTTGGCAACAATATTTCGATTCCTAAGAAAACCTCCGATAGACCTCATTATTTTCGAATAGGCATTATTATATAAACAAAATTATCTATATTTTTCCCATCTTTTTCATTAACCATCTTTATAATAACAGGAGAAATTGAATCATTGAGCATTATTTTTATTTTTTGGGAATCCATAACTCCCAATCCATCCAATAAATAACGCGGATTTAAAATAAAATCCTGATTATCTCCGTTTTTTTCTATAACCAATTCGGTTTGATTTTCTCCCGATTCTTGCAATCCCGATCTGACAATCATATTTTTATCTTCATTAACAACAATATTTATCTCCCCCTCGGTTTTCTTGGTAAAAACAATAGCAATTCTTATCGCCTGCAATAGCTCACCCTTATCAATCAAAATCTCGGTTTTAAAGGATTCGGGAATAATTTGTTTATAGGGAGGGTATTTGCCGTTTATCAGACGGGAAACCATTTTTATATCGCCTACATCAAAGAAAATTTGATTATTTTCAATAGTAACCAGAATCTCCTTAGTTTCAGGATTACTGTGCAATATTTTATTTAATTCTCTCATTGTCTCGGCAGGGACAATGGCAGAAGTGTTTTTTATCTTATCATAATCATTTTTTTCCTTAATTTTAGCCTCATATTCATTTAAGCGAAAACTGTCAGTTGAAGCAAAATAAATAACTCCTTCATCAAAAATCAAATTCACTCCGGTAAATTCAACCCTAAGATCATTCAAACTAACTGAACTTAATGATTTATTTATAATATCTCTTAACTCCAAATTATCCAACGAAAATTGAATATCACCTTTTCTTTCCGGAATAATCGGAAAATCCTCAGATTCAAGACAATTTATCTTAGCTCTATATTTTCCACAATTAATATTTAAAATTTGACCATTTAGTTCAATTTCAATATTTTCCTCTTGGGGAAGGTTGGAAATAAATTCACTTAAAATTTTTGAGGGAACCGCTATTTTACCCTCTCTTTCTATCTTGGCTCCTATTTTAACAATTATTCCAATTTCCAAATTAGTGGCATAAAAAAACAAGCGACCATTTTTGGTCTCCAATAAAATATTTTTTAAAATAGGTAGAGTTATTTGTTTAGCGGTAATTTTATCAACTACAGAAATCGCTTTTTTAAAATTTTCTTGAGTACAAATTAATTTCATATGATAATTTATTTATTTTTTAATTAATTTTTTTTATTACTATTATTATTAAGGCTTAAGAATCTGTTGATAAGTTTATTTGAGACTGGTATTAGTGGTTATAGTATAATAATAGAATGTTTATAAATTTGCAATAATCCTCTTGATAAGTAGGTGATAATAGCTGTATAAAACTTAAATTTAAGACAATACTGAAAGTAATTAACAAGTAGTCTTAATTAATTTACAATAAATTAACATACTTATCCACAGCTAATCAACACTTATCCACAGTTTATTAATAATTTATTGGTTTAGGGTCTTAATAATATGTTCAATGTCATTATTAATCTTGGTATTACTTTTAATGTCTTGAGAAATTTTATTAAAAGCATGGAGAGCGGTGGTGTGATCTCGATTAAAATATTCTCCTATTTCAGGATAGGACATTTTAAGATCTCTTTTAAATAAAAACATGGTAATTTGTCTCGGAAGAGCGACTTTCTTTTTTCTGCTTTTACTCATTAAATCCTCCTTGGATATTTCAAAAAAACTCAAAACCGCGGAAATAATATCTTTTTTTGTTAGAACATTCTCTTTTTTGGACACTAAAATTGAAGATAATATTTTTTTTGTTTCCTCGATGGTGGGATTTTTCTTATTTAATTCAAATGTAGCGACAATTTTATTTAGAGCCCCTTCCAGTTCCCTAATATTGTTTTTTATGTTTTCGGCGATAAATTTAAGTATCTCATCGCTTAAAAAGAATTTTTTTTCATTCAACTTGGTCTGTAAAATAGCCAATCTCGTTTCTAGGTCGGGATTACCTATGTCAGTAATCATCCCCCCCTCAAATCTGGATCGCAGTCGATCTTCAAGGATTTGAATGTGACTGGGCGGTCTGTCACTACTTATAACAATCTGCTTATTTAGTTGATATAATGAATTAAATATGTGAAAAAAAATATCCTGAGTTTTTTCTTTTCCGGAAATAAATTGAATATCGTCAATTATTAAAAGATCAGCTTGTTCGTATTTATTTTTAAATTTATCAATCGTTTGGTTTTTTATCGAATTAACTAGCTCGGTTGTGAATCCCTCGGAAGAGATATAGATTATGTTTTTGTTGGGATCTTTTCTTATTATTTCATTACCGATTGATTGAAGAAGATGAGTTTTCCCCAGTCCTACATCTCCATAGATAAACAAAGGATTATATTGAGTACCGGGGTTTTGTGAAACAGCATAGCAAGCAGCTCTAGCTAACTCATTGTTTTCGCCAATGACAAAATTATCAAAAGTATAGCGAGAGTTTAGGTTGGAATTATGAAAAAAATTTATCTGAGGATTTTTTTCTTTATTGTTTTTTATATTAATATCTTCCGTCTCTATTTTTTCTAGAGAGTTTTCGCTTGATTTAATAGCTTGTTTTTCTTGAGGAGAGTATATTGAGCAAGATACTTCTATAATATTTTCTTGAAAGTTTTTTAGGGCGTTTATTATATTATTATTAAATTTATTTTCAAGCCATTCCTTAGAAAAACCATTTGGAACACCAATAACAATCTTTCCATTTTCATTGGATAAAATAAATGTATCCTTAAACCAAGTTATAAATTGGGGCTTGGAAAGGCTCAATTCTATTTCGCCTAAAACGGCTTTCCATAGATCTTCATTGTTCATATTTTTTAAAAAATATTATAAAAATAATAAACTGTGGATAAGTTAACTTTTCTATATTAACATAAAATAAAAAAAAGTAAAATTTTTTAAAAAAGTTTATATTATAAAACTTATACTTAATTTTGTCAAGACTTTAAAAATAAACACTTCTTACTTATCAACATTTTATTCACAGGTGGCTATTTGATTATTTTGTTTATAATGTTAAGAATATTTTAGATATT
>JAVEQZ010000044.1:0-5771 GCA_034007405.1 Candidatus Moraniibacteriota bacterium
ATAATTTGATTGACTTTTATTGGTTCCATTTTTATGGAGCCAAAATAAAGTTAAATTAAATTTATAAAATAACATCCATGGAAGAAATAATAAAAACATTTCATATTGATACAAAATTGATTTTGGCGCAGTTTACAAATTTTGCGATTGTTTTTTTTGTGTTATATAAATTTGCTTATGGCCCGGTATTGAAACTGCTAAAAGAAAGAACAAAAAAAATCGAGAAAGGCTTGAGGGATGCAGAGGAATCACAGAAAAAATTGACGGAAATGTCAGAAAAGGAAAGGGAGGTTTTGGTAAAAGCCAGAAAAGATGCTCAGGAAATTATCAAGAAAGCCGAAGAACAGGCGATTAAAAATAAGGAAGCGATTATTTTGGAAGCCAATAATCAAGCTGATGTTTTGATAAAAAAGGCTCAAAGTGGAATTGAAGAGGAGAAAAATAAAGTGATGTCAGAAGTGAAAAATGAAATAGCCGGATTGGTAATGTTGGCCACCGAAAAAATTATCGGAGAAAAAGTAAGTAGTGAGAGTGATAAACGGATTATTGAAGAAATTATTAAATAAAGAAGATTTAAGATGTACGATTTAAGATTTATGAATAAAGGGAAAGTTGAAAAATTCTTAAATCCTAAATAATAAATCTTTATACCTATGAAAATATCTACCAAACAATACGCACAAGCCTTATATGAATTGACTTTGGGAAAAAGTGAAAGTGAAGTTGGTATTGTAGTGGAGAAATTTGTTAAGGAATTAGTTAAGAATAATCAAATAAAATCAGTCTCTAAAATAATTGATAATTTTAATAATATTTACAATCAAGAAAACGGGATTATCGAGGCGGAAATTGAGAGTCGTGAACAATTACAAACAGAAGTTTTGGAAAAAATAGAGAAATATTTAATCAAAAAATATAAGGCTAAGCAAATTATTTTAAATAAGAAAATCAACCCTGAGATTAAAGGGGGTGTAATAATTAAGGCTGGCGATGAAATGACAGATTTATCGGTAGCGGGAAGCCTAAATCGATTGAGGCGGGAATTAATAAATTAAGTATCATTTTAAATTTATATAAATAATAGTTGTAATTAAAAATATATATGGATAAAAATCACATAATCGAACAATTGAAAAAGCAAATCGAGGGTTTCCAAACTGAAGCTAAGGCGGAGAAAGTTGGTAAGGTGATGGAAATCGGAGACGGAGTGGCGCGTATCAGCGGACTCTCCGATGCGATGGCCTCAGAGATGCTTGAATTTAGCGATGGAACCATAGCGGTAGCGCTTAATCTGGAAGAGGATCAAATCGGGGCAATGGTGCTGGGAGATTTTAAAGGAATTAAAGAGGGTGATGAGGTGAAATCGACCGGAAAAATTTTGTCTATTCCCGTAACTGAAAAAATGATTGGTCGAGTAATTAATCCCTTGGGTCAAGCCATTGATGGAAAAGAGGAAATCAAGTCTGATAAATTTTATCCGATTGAAAAAATCGCTCCCGGAGTAATTGAGAGAAAATCAGTGCATCAACCGGTACAAACCGGAATCAAGGCGATTGATTCGATGATACCGGTGGGGAGAGGGCAGAGAGAGTTGATTATCGGAGATCGACAAACCGGGAAAACGGCGATTGCGATTGATACGATTATCAATCAAAAAGGTCAGGATATGATTTGTATTTATGTGGCCATCGGACAAAAGGAATCCAAAATTTCCAGAATCGTGGCCGAATTGGAAAAGAACGGAGCAATGGACCACACCATCGTGATTGTGGCCGGCGCTTCCGACAGTGCGGCTTTTTCCTTTATTTCTCCTTACTCCGGAGCGGCTATCGGGGAGTATTTTATGGACCAAGGTAAAGATGTTTTGATTGTGTATGATGATTTATCCAAGCATGCTTGGGCTTACCGACAAATATCTCTTATTTTAAAGAGACCGCCGGGGAGAGAGGCTTATCCCGGAGATATTTTTTATCTTCATTCCAGACTTCTTGAAAGAAGTGCTAAGTTGGATGAAAAATTTGGCGGCGGATCAATTACCGCTTTGCCGATTATCGAAACTCAGGCCGGAGATGTGAGCGCTTATATTCCGACTAATGTGATTTCGATTACCGATGGACAGATTTATCTGGAAGCCGATTTGTTTTACAAGGGAATTAGACCGGCCTTGAATGTGGGATTGAGTGTTTCTCGAGTAGGTTCTTCGGCGCAAATTAAGGCGATGAAAAAAGTGGCTGGAAAATTAAGGTTAGATTTGGCGCAATTTAGAGAGTTGGAAGCTTTTGCTCAATTCGGTTCGGACTTGGATGAGAAAACTCGCGCACAGATTGAGAGAGGAAAAAGAACGGTGGAGATTTTAAAGCAAAACCAATATTCTCCAATCGCAGTGGAAAACCAAGTGGCGGTAATGTTTGCTCTAATTAACGGATTTATCGATGATGTGGCGGTGGAAAAGGTATTGGAGTGGGAAGAAGGTTTTCATAAATATTTAGAATCAAACGGTCAAGAAGTTTTGACGGCAATCAGAGAAAAGAAAGAATTAAGTGATGACGTGGTGGCAGATTTAAATAAGATAATCGGAGAATATAAGGAAACGATTTAAAATACAAGATTTAAGATTTAAGTTTTACGATTTAAGAAATTTTTTAAATTAATTTTTTAGTCAATAAATCATAATTCATAAATCATAAATCATAAATCATAAATCTAAAAAAAATGGCTAGTTCAAAAGAAATTCGCAGTAGAATAAAATCAATCGATAATACCGGCAAAATAACTCGAGCAATGGAGATGGTTTCGGCTGCCAAGATGCGCAAATCTACCGAGAGTGTTTTGAAGATTCGAGATTATGCTCATAGCGCTTGGAGTGTTTTGAACAATTTAGCCAGAGCCTTTGAAGACTACAAGCACGGAATGTTGGAGGTGCGACCGGTTAAAAGCGTTTTGATGATTGTGATGACTTCCAATCGCGGATTGTGCGGTTCGTTTAATTCTCAGATAATGAAAAAAGTCAGAGAGGAAATTAACAATCCCAGAAATTTAAAAATGAACAGGATTGGAAATAAAAAAATAGAATCGAAAGTTGAGGACAAAGATTTAAAAATTGATTTTATTACCGTCGGGAAAAAGGGTGAGGGGCTGGTGAGCAAGTTGGGCAAAGAGATTGTGGCGGCTTTTCCGGAATTGACTTATCTACCCAAGATAGAACAAGTTAGACCGCTTTCTAAGATAGTGATTGATGAATATTTAAATAAAAAATATGACAAAGTGGTGATGGCTTATACCGATTATGTTTCAGTTATTGTTCAACAGCCGAAGATTCGTCAGTTATTGCCGATTTCCAAAATCGATTTGGAAAAGCAAATTGCCGAGATGGATAACATCGCTAAGGAGTATGGATTAGATAAGCCAAAGTCCGAATACAAAGTTGAGCCCAATCCGGATGAAGTTTTGGAACATATTTTCCCGAGATTGATCGAGATGCAACTTTATCATGCAATTTTGGAATCCAATGCCTCCAAGGAATCAGCTCGAATGATGGCGATGAGAAACGCGACTGACTCAGCCAAAGAGATGAGTGAGAGTTTGAATTTGGCTTACAATAAGATTAGACAAATGAAGATTACGCAGGAAATTGCGGAGATTTCAGCTGGACGTGCAGCGCTTGAGTAGAATTAAGAATGAAGAATTATGAATTAAGAATTGGGAAATCCGTGAATTTAAGAATATATGATTTGGGAATATAAGGAAATCCCCGCATTCGCGAGGGTGACAAAAGAAAGCATTTTTGAATTTCGAATCAATAATAAAAAGTTGGTATGTTGAAAATTTAATGAAAATTGGTGAATGTAAATTGAGAATTAAAATTATTATTTAAATAAATTTTTTAACTAAAAAGCTAAGAGCTAATACCTAAATAGCTAATATAATATTATGAAGAATATTGGAAAAATATCGCAGGTAATCGGTCCCGTAGTGGATGTGCAGTTTGAAGAAAATTTACCATCTATCTACAATGCTTTGGAGATTGTTTTGAATGATGGAGCCGCCTCTGCCGGAGCTACGGCGAGCCAAAGAAAATTAGTTTTAGAAACTCAACAGCATTTGGGGGGTGGGAAGGTGCGAGCGGTAGCGATGGGTTCTACAGATGGATTAAAAAGAGCAATGGAAGTGATGGATACAGGGGCGCCGATCAGTGTGCCGGTCGGAGCACAAACATTAGGAAGAATGTTTAATCTTCTCGGAGAAGTAATTGACGGTAAGGAAGAATTGAAAACAACTGATAAGCTGCCGATTCATCGTGATGCACCTAAATTTTCCGAGCAATCGACTGAGGCGGAAATATTGGAAACCGGAATTAAGGTTATCGATTTAATCTGTCCTTTTATCAAAGGAGGAAAGGTTGGTTTGTTTGGTGGAGCGGGAGTAGGTAAAACGGTGGTTATCCAAGAATTAATCAGAAATATTGCGCAAGAGCATGGCGGGTATTCTATTTTTGCCGGAGTGGGAGAGAGAACTCGAGAAGGAAACGACCTTTATCATGAGATGAAAGAATCAGGCGTGCTTGATAAAACCGCTTTAGTGTTTGGTCAAATGAATGAGCCACCGGGGGCGCGTCAACGAGTGGCGCTTTCCGCTTTGACTATGGCGGAATATTTCCGTGATAAAGAGGGAAGAGATACTTTGCTCTTTGTGGATAATATATTTCGTTTTACTCAAGCCGGTTCCGAGGTATCCGCTCTTTTGGGACGAATACCATCAGCGGTGGGTTATCAACCAACTTTAGCGGAAGAAATGGGAAAACTACAAGAGAGAATTACTTCCACCAAAGAGGGCTCGGTGACATCTGTACAAGCGGTGTATGTGCCGGCTGATGATCTAACCGACCCGGCCCCGGCCACAACTTTTGCACATCTTGATTCAAAAGTGGTGTTATCTCGAGGATTGTCCGAACTTGGAATTTATCCGGCGGTGGATCCGTTGGATTCCACTTCCACGATTCTTGATCCAAACATTGTCGGTAAGGAACATTACCGAGTGGCCACAGAGGTGCAAAGAGTTTTGCAGAGATATAAAGATTTGAAAGATATTATTGCAATTCTTGGTATGGAGGAGCTTTCTGATGAGGATAAACTAACTGTTTCTCGAGCGAGAAAAATTCAAAAATTCTTATCCCAACCATTCTTCGTAGCGGAACAATTTACCGGTACCCCCGGACAATATGTGAAAATCGGCGATACGGTCAAAGGTTTTGCAATGATTTTGGAAGGTAAACTGGATGATGTGGATGAGCAAGAATTTTATATGAAGGGCGGGATTGATGAGATTTTGAAAAATAAAGAGGAGGAAGTAGCTGAAGCCAAGAAAAAGGAAGAGAAAAAATAATTATTGATTTCTAAAAAATGGAAAATAAAATAATTGAATTAAGAATAGTCACTCCGGAGAGGGTTGTTTACAGTGGAGAAATATATCAGGCTACTATTCCAACTCAAGTGGGAGAAGTTACAATTTTACCTAATCATCGTTCATATATCGCTTCCTTGAAGCCGGGAGAGATGGTTGTCAAAGAGAAAGGTGGAAAAGGCGAGGTGGACTTGGCGGTGGCGGGAGGATTTATCGAATTTCATGATAATAAATTGGTGGTTTTGGCGGATGAAGCGGAGCGGGCCGAGGAAATCAATCTTGAAGAAGTGGAAAAAGCCAAAAAGCGAGCGGAAGATATTAAAAATAAGGTTATTCAAGTGGATGAAATGGAATATGCTCGGGTGGCGGCT
>JAVEQZ010000044.1:5871-8537 GCA_034007405.1 Candidatus Moraniibacteriota bacterium
AAATGATTCGAGCCTTGTCGCTTTGCGACAAGGCTCTTTTTTTGAGGTTATTTCAGTGTCCCAAAGGGGGATGCATTTTTTCTAAAAAGAATTTATTTATCCCCTCCTTGGTCATTGGAATTTTCCACATTTGAATGCCTCCATTTTCCATTTGAGAAGGCATTTCGATGTGGATATCGTTTTCCCTTATATAACCGTTTAAGATGAGTTTTGGAGCTAGTTTTTCCGGTTCCTCAATAACTGCCTCTTTTTGCAGAAAGAGCACCAAATAGGCGCTCAGAGTGGTGAGCATTTCCGCAATAGTTATATCAGTCCTTTCATTAACTGAGAATATATTATGTTTGGGGTGAATTTCGACTCTAAGTGTCTGGGCTATTTTATCCAACTTTTTCTCCTTTCTTTTTTCTATTTTTTAAAAACGGTTAAATTTTTCAATTTTTATACATCAAATAACTATTCAATTTTTAGCACTTTTTGTCCTTTTTGGCAAGCTTTTTCGGATTTTCTTCAAGTTTCTTGTTTTGTTTTCTCGAGCTTATTTTTTGCGATAAAACCTAGGTTGTTATATAATTAAAAAGATAACAATTATAATTTTCCTTTTAAATTGGGAATTATTTAACTTTTTTAAAAACAAAATTAGTATGCAAAAAAATTTGGAACAACTTTTTAATCCCGCCAAGGTGGCTATCGTAGGCGCTTCCGATCGGGAAGGGAGTGTGGGTAATTCTATTACTAAAAATTTATTGGAGCTGGGTTATCAAGGAGAAGTTTTTTTGATCAATCCCAAATATCAGGAACTCTTGGGTAAAAAATGCTATCAGGATTTAAACGAAGTGGAAGGAGATATTGATTTGGCTGTTGTGGCTATTCCGGCCGGTTTTGTCAATGAAACTATCCAAAAGGCGCAAAGGGTGAAAAATTTTATCGTTATCTCGGCCGGTTTTTCGGAGGTGGGAAGCGAAGGTCGAGAACGAGAAGATGAGCTTTTGAAAATAGCCGAGGAAAAAGGAGTAAATATTTTGGGTCCCAATTGTCTGGGGTTGATCGCGCCCGGGATTAGTCTTAATGCTTCTTTTGCCGGCGGAATGCCCGAAGTCGGAGGGGTGTCTTTGATTTCTCAATCCGGAGCGCTTATGGTGGCGATGTTGGATATGGCCAGGGAAAAGCAAATCAGGTTTGCTCAAATTTTATCGGTGGGCAATAAGATGCAGCTGAGTGAAGCGGAGCTTTTGGAATATTTGGAAAATGATGCCGATACCAAGGTCATCGCTCTTTATTTGGAGGGAATTAAGGACGGGCAAAAATTTATTCAAACCGCCCAAAGAGTCGGGCAAAATAAGCCGGTTATTGTTTTGAAAGCCGGCCGAAGCGAGAAAGCTCAAAAAGCCATCGCTTCGCATACAGGCTCTTTGGCGGGGAGTGATGAAATAATGGACATTGCTTTTGAGAAAGCGGGAATTATCAGGGCGGAGAGTTTGAAGGATTTTTTTATCTTGATAACCTTGTTTTCCAATTATGAAAAATTTACCAATCCCGATTGCGCCATCATTACCAACGCCGGCGGTCCCGGAGTTTTGGCAACTGACGCTTTTAAAAATAAAAATATAAAACTGAAGGATTTTGGTCCGGAAACAAAAGACGGACTGAAGGCTTTTTTACCGGCGGAGTCATCGGTGGAGAACCCAATCGATGTTTTGGGAGATGCTAATGAAGAGCGTTATCGTAAGACTTTGGAGGTTCTGGAAAAGGAAGATTTAGGAAATATAATTTGTCTTATGACGGCTCAGGGTCAAACTCCGGTAAGCGCTATCGCTGAGGTGGTGAAGGAATTTTATCAAAAGTCGGAAAAAAATATCATCCCGGTTTTTATCGGTGAGGAAAAAATCGAGGCGGGTCGGGCTGTTTTGCGAGAGGCTCGGGTGCCGAGTTTTGAATTTTCCAAGGAGCTGATCGATGCCTTGGATAAGACTTTAAAAAAGGAAGGGTTTGAGAAGAAAAATTCTTTTGCAGATTTATTGCAGCAAGTAGCTGGTCAAATTTTTACTAAAACCAAAAAAAATAATTTGCTCAAAGAAGCGGTTCAGGCGGGCCGAAAAGCTTTGCTTTTCGGCGAGGCGGGAAGATTGATGAAGAATTACGATATTCCGGTCGTTGACTTTATTAACTTGCCTCCCGGGGAGGAGTTTGGAGGAGAAATTTCTTTTCCGGCAGTCCTCAAGGTGGACAGTGAAAATGTGTTGCATAAAACCGAAAAACAAGGCTTAATTTTGGGAATTAAAAACGAGGATGAACTAAGGCAGGAAATTTCCGAGATGAGAAATAATTTTCCCAATGAAAATCTGATTATTCAGCCGATGGTAAAATATCAAGCGGAGTTGATTTTGGGATTAAAAAGGGATTCGGTTTTCGGACCGGTGATTGTTTTCGGATTGGGCGGTATTTATACGGAAATTTTTAAGATGGTGGATTTTTTAATCTTGCCTTTGACAAAAGATGAGATAAGAAAAAAAATAGAACAAAGTAAAGTCGGTTTTTTGTTTAGAGAAACCCGAGGAAAGAAAATAGCCGACTTAGAGGAGTTCGTAAAATTAATCGATAATTTTGCCAAACTGGTTCAAGAAAACGATGAAATAAAAGAAATTGATATCAATCCGCTCTTGATAAAT
>JAVEQZ010000045.1:0-3937 GCA_034007405.1 Candidatus Moraniibacteriota bacterium
TCGGGAAAAAGATCAATGGAGGCGGTGACCGGACCGGCGGATAAAAGTTTTTTTACTTCTCGCGCGCTGTTTAAAATCAGCGGGCCGGAAACGCCGAAATGAGTAAAGAGAATCTTGCCGGTTTTTTTGAATTTAACTTTGTTATCTTGGATAAAACTGATTTGCATAAAAGACCAATCCAAACCGGACAAATTATGGACCCATTCGGCGTCGGTGGTAAGCGGGACGATATCAGGTTCGGATTTGTCGATGGTGTGGCCGAGTTTTTTGAGAAAATTAAAACCGTCTCCGGTGGAACCGGTTTGCGGAGCGGCCAATCCGCCGGTTGCTAAGACAAAGTTATCGGCGGAGATTTTTTCCCCCGTCGAAAGAGTGACTGATTTGATTTGATTGTCTTTTTTATCCAGGGCGATTACCGCGGTATTATTTTTGATGGTGACATTGTTGGCTTTCATAAAAGATTTAAGCTTATTAATCACATCTTGGGCGGATTGGGTCTTGGGGAAAGCTCTTTTTCGAGCTTCGACCACTAGCGGTAAGCCGAGACTCTCAAAAAAATCAAAAGTGTCTTGAATATTGAATTTGGAAAAAGGGGAATAGAGAAATTTTTTGGCGTCGCCGAAATTATCCAAAAGAGTCTCGATATCAAATTCGGCGTTAGTAATATTGCAACGACCTCCGCCGGTCAGTTTCAATTTTTCTCCCAGGAGATAGTTTTTTTCCACTAGCAAAACTTTTTTGCCGGTGGAGCCGGCAAAACCGGCGCAGATCATCCCGGACGGACCGCCGCCGATTACCACGGTGTCGAATTTTTTGTGATTTTCTTGAGTCATTGAATTGTTATTTGCGGATTATATATGATTCTAGGGGCTCAACCCCCTATAGGGGGTTGAGCCCCTTTGTGAGCGCATGTTTATAAATTATAGCATAAAAAACGAAAAAAAGCAAGGCTTTAAAATATCCCAATCTTTAATATCCGATAATCATTTAATAATCATTTTTTTTAATCTTTAACTAAGTATTGATGATTAAGTATTAAATATTTTTTTAAATCCCAAATCTTTTTCGATTACTATTTACTGATTGAAAATTATTGTCTCTGCGAGTAATTTCTGCTTGCCCCGGCAGGTGATATCTGACTGGGGTGCTCGAAAATTGCGCGGCAGTCTCTGAGTAGCGGATTCGATTTTTTTTATTCGGCATTACAAAGGAATCCTACTCGCTCCATCGAGGTGATTTCTGACAGGAGTCATCAAGATGACTGTGTGTATTTTTTATACTGAAAGATATTTTGCTTGAGATTGCCACGAAATTATGAGTACATAATTTCTCGCAATGACAGCTGACCAATGACTTGATGACAAAATTTTTTCCTGATTACCATCTGCTAGCCTCCCATGTTATAATATAAAATGTGTTGAAATCCAAAAATATGAATTTACCCAAAAATACAATCCTCCTGCCCGTGATAATCTTTATTTTTATCGCCACCGCCTTTTGGGTGACGGTTTTTTTGATTAACAAAAATAAAGTTACGCTTGGCGTTGATATTGCCGAGGAGGGTGGAAGTGAATTTAATAAAACAATAAATAATATGGATAAAATTATTCAAAACGACAAAATGAAAAATAAATCGGCAGAGATTCTTTTTGCCGGCGATCTGATGTTGGACAGGTATATGCGGACCTTGATAGAGAAAAAAGGCGGAGAATACTTGACCCGAGATATAAAAAATCTGTTTTCGGAGCGAGATTTAAATGTCTTAAATTTGGAGGGACCGATAACCGGCAACTCCTCGGTTTCTTTGGGGACCGAGACGGGGGAGGCGGGGCATTTCAAATTTACCTTCGATAAAGAAATGACAAGAAATTTTTTGATTGATAATAAAATCGGCGCGGTCAATTTGGGGAATAACCATATCTTGAATTTCGGGGAAGCGGGCGTGCGAGAAACGGTTGAATTTCTCAGGGAAAACAAGATTGATTATTTCGGTTCTCCACTGGATGACAAAAACGCTTATATTGAAAAAGAAATTAACGGATTAAAAATCGCCTTGGTTTGTTACAATCGTTTTTATAATCTGGGTTCGGAAAATGCGATCAATAAAATTAAAGACGCCAAAAGTAAAAATGATCTCGCGATTGTCTATACTCATTGGGGCAATGAATATGAATTGGTCCAATCCGAAATTCAGCAAAAAATAGCGCATAGTTTTGTCGAAGCCGGAGCGGATTTGATAATCGGGACTCATCCGCATGTAGTGCAACCGCTGGAAATTTATAAAAATAAAGTTATTTTTTACTCTTTGGGGAATTTTGTTTTTGATCAGTTTTTTTCCGAAGATGTCAGGGATGAGCTTTTGGTCGGGGTTTCCTTTGCCCAAGGGAAGACTGAATTTGTCCTCACTCCGATTTATCGCCGATCGGACGGAAGTCTGGAATTAAGTGTCGAGGAAAGGAGAAAAAAATTATTGGAAAGATTGGCTCGGGATTCAATCGTGGCGGATTCGTTGCGGGAAAAAATAAAAACGGGAAAATTCGAAGTGGTAAATTAGTTTTTTTTTAGAGAAAGTGTTAAAATATTTATATAAAAAATAAAAAAGTAAGAAATAAAATAAAAATATGAATAAAAAATTATTTTTAATGTTAGGGTTTTTAATTTTTTGTTTCCCTTTTTTGGTTGATGCCGCAGAAGATATCGAAAATCCCAATATGAATGGTTTATATGAATTATCTTCAACATCTATTGATACAACCAATGAATCTGAGGATGTTGTTGTTACTTTTAGCGCTTCAGATAATCTTTCCGGTGTTTGTGCCAAGGGAGATGATTGTGGTGCAATATCAACAATAGGAGTGTATTCATCGCTCGGTAATCAATCTTTTCTCACAGAAATAGTTCGTTCTACTGGTGATAAAAACTCCGGAAAATACCAAACAAATATAAATTTTCCAAGATATGCGGAGTCGGGTTCTTGGAGGATGGTTATTTGTTTATATGACAAAATAGGTAATAGAAGTTGCAGTTCGTTTTCCAATGTAATCACAAATAATTCTATAATTTATGACAGCAGGGCTCCTCAAGTAATCGGAACTCCCGTGGTTACACCATTGTCAATTAATACGGAAACTGGTGATGTGACATTGAATATTTCTTTCAATATCACAGATGATTTAGCGGGTGTTGATGACAATTCTGATAAAAATTATGTTTATTTCGAGGGACTTAAATCTTTCATGAGGCGTGTTAGTGGGGATAGCTTAAATGGTTATTACGAGGCGACTGTAACAGTTCCCAAATATAGAACATTTAATTATGAAACAATGGAAATCCGTATTGGAGATATCCTTGATAATAATACCGAGTATGATTTTTCTTATAATTTTACCAACTCTGGAAATAATTTTGATACAGTTTACCCCGTTGTCGAGGGGTATTCCATTTCTCCTAATGAAGTTAATGTTGCAGATAACTCTTACGAGATTGTTATTACTTTTTCTGCAAGTGATGACTTGTCCGGTGTTTGTGTAAGTGCGGATGAAAATTGTCATACTTATGTTAAGTTGGGATCATCAAATCTCCCAGCTAAATTAGTGGCTGATGATGTGCGTCTTATTAGCGGTGATAGTTTGAGGGGTGTTTATCAGGCTGTGGTCACATTGCCCAGGTATGCACCCCATGGATACTATAGTTTAGAAATTCAATTGGAAGATCGAACGGGTAATAATCAAGAGGATCCTTTTTCTTACGGGGGTGTTTTGTGGGTGGATGATTCGGTTATGATGGAGTCTGATATGGATGATATCGATATTCCAAGGCCGGACATTAGTTTTCGAGGTAAATTAAAGGATTACACCCTTTCTTCAAGTAAAAAAATCTATATTAAAAAAGATAAAGTTAAGTTTAAGGGTAATTTTGAAGATATATCCGGAGGTGA
>JAVEQZ010000045.1:4037-8196 GCA_034007405.1 Candidatus Moraniibacteriota bacterium
TAATAAAATATTCTAAATTTTAAATAAAAACAAAAGTATGGGTTTCAATTTGTCAAAATTTTTCAGAGGCGATGATGATAATAAAATAGTTTCCGTGGAGGAAGATAAGGATGTCGATTACTTGGATACGATTGCCGAGGATTTCTTTGGTTCCAAAGAGGATAAAAAAAAGTCCGGCGGTGACGACAATTCAGCCGATTTAAAAATCAAGGCTGTTATCGAGGCTTCCGGTTTGACTCGGGAGAAAGCCTATGAATCTCATCCAAAAATGAAAGCCGCCTCCGGCTCGGCCCAAAGAATGATTGAGAGTGTTTTGGAGATGATGACCGAAGAAGAAAAAAAAGACAAGCACCCCGAAGTGTTGATAAAAGTTTTGGGTACAAAATTATCCTCTGAAAGTTTGGCCAAGATTGTCTCCGCCATGATAATCTTGATCGAAGAAAACCGACTAAATGAGATTTTGGGTCTTAGCGAACCGGTGGGGGATTTGGAAGAAAAACTGAGATCGGCCGGAATCGAGAGTCGCAGTGTAGATTAAATTTGTACTATAAATCGTTTTAGATTTGAACTGTTAGTAGTAATTGGAATATTTATTTCTCAAAGAAATTTATTTTTCTCCGGTCCCTTATCCCATTCGGTAACTGCAAAAAGAATTCTATATTTGGTAGATTAATTCAATGTTTTAGCGTCAAAGTAAGTTTTATTCGATATCACTTATCTAAAAAATTATTTTTTGGGATTTTCCGGTTCCTGAAATTTTTTATTTTAGGCTTTTTTATCGCTTAATTTATTGAGAAAGTATAGGCAAAACCCCGTTAGGCGGTTTTTATTTTTTCCTTGAAATATGTTTCACATTTATCGGGCTATTTACAAATCGCCCCAATTTATTATAATGGAGTAAAACTTAATTAAATCTTTCTTTGCTTATAATTTCAAACATACCAGGAGGTTTGCTTGATTTATATTGTCGAGATAAAAATTTGTAAATAAATATAAAATATATGGATAACAGTTTTTCAAAGTTCGGGACCGGTATCAATGTAAATAAAATAAACAAAGAAGTTTTTGCCAATCAGTCTCAACCGACTTCTCGGGAAGAGAAGAATTCCGCTACCGGAATTTTTGACAAGATAATTTATGTCAGTTTGTTTATGCTTTTTGCCGGGTTGCCGTTGTTTTTTACCGGTTTGGCTTTTCAGGGGGTGGTGTTTGAAAAGCAAATTTATTTTTATTTCTGGGTTTTGGTGGCTTTGGTGGCTTGGGCGGCCAAGGGTGTATTGACCGGAGAAATGCGCATCAAGCGCACTCCGCTGGATATTCCTATCTTTGTTTTTGTGGCGATTTATGCCGTTTCAACCTTTTTTTCCGTCGATCGTTGGCATAGTTTTTGGGGTTTTTTCGGGGATCCTTCTCGCGGTTTGATGACGGTCATTTCTTGCGTGATTGTATATTATTTGATTCTGAGCAATTTCAATAAGAAAAATTTCAATTGGATTATCGGCGGTTTGGTTTTCTCCGGCGCTGTGATTTCTATTTTTTCAATTTTGGTTTTCTTCGGAGTTAAAGTTGTTCCCGCCAGCATCAGTGGCTTGGTTCCGCTTAGTTTAATCGGTACAGTGAGCGGTTTAAAGATTTTTTCCGGAATGATGTTGCCGATTATTATGATTGCTTTTTTCAAAATGAACGAATCGGAAAAGCGCTGGGTTAATCTTGCCAGCTACGTTCTCCTTATCCTTATTCCGATGAATCTATTGTTGATTTCGATGATTTTTGATACCACTATCGCCTTTATTGTTCTTTTCGGGGTGGGTTTCTTCTTGTTGTATGTTTTGTCTCTGGTGGTTCGACCCAAAGCCAATTTGACTTGGGTGCCGATGGTGGTCTTTTTGGGGGCGATGATTGTGACTATTTTGGGCGGAAACAGCTTGGCAAAAATCAATGCGCCTATTGAGGTGGCTCCGAACCCTCAAGTTTCTTGGGAAGTGGTAAAAGGAGGATTGAAAGAAAATGCTCTTCTCGGTTCCGGACCGGCTACTTACGGTTATGATTTTTCCAAATACAAGCCTTTGGATTTCAATCAAAATATTTTCTATGGCATCAGATTTTATCAAGGCTCGGGATTGTTTTTCGAAAGTTTCTCGACTTTGGGAATTTTGGGAATGATTTCGCTTTTGACATTGGCCGTAGTATTTATCAATGTGGCGGTTTATCTCATCAGTCGGGATAAAGAGAGAAATAAAATTTATTCTTTGGGTGTCTTGTCGGCGACTTTGATTTTGATCTTTAGTGCTTTTATGTTTCGAGTGGAGGGAACCATTCTTTTGTTGGGAGCCTTGATGGGCTCGTTGACTATGGCGATTATTTATTTGGAAAGCGGAATTGATGATAAATATCTCAAATTATCACTCAAAGCTTCTCCGAAATTCGCTTTAACTTTGGCTTTTGTCTTTATTATTGTCAGTGCCGGAGTGGCCACTTTGTTTGTTTATATCGGTAAAGCCTATGTGGCCGATATTTATGCCGGTAGCGCTTCGCGAGAAAAATCCATAACCGAAGAAGGATCGGTTGCCAGTTTACAGCGAGCAATAAGACTCAACGCCAAAGAGGGACGTTATGCATCTCGTTTGGGTCAAGAATTTATGGTTTTGGCCAATCAGGAAGCGGCTAAAGGCGAAGGAAAAGTTGATGCGGAAAAATTGAGAATTTATGTCAATAACGCTATTTATTTTTCAAAATCGGGGGCGGATTTGATGCCTAATGACGCTTTGTCGGTTTCGGTTTTGGCTCAAATTTATGAAAGCTTGGCTTTGTATGCCAATAATGCTCTCGGGTCGGCTTCGGAGACTTATGAGCGATTGTTAACTTTGGAACCGCACAATCCTTTGGCCTACTTGAAATTGGGACAAATAAAGATTGTGCCGGCTATTTCGGAAAAGGATGAGGAGAAGAAAAAGCAAAGTATCCAAGAAGCTCAAGATTTTTTCAAAAAAGCGATTGTGGAAAAAGCCAATTATGCCGAAGCGCACTACTATTTGGCGGTGACGCAAAACGCTTTGGGACAAAAAGATGCAGTGATTGATTCGATGTTTGAAGCGGTTAAAAATGAAAATAATAATATCACTTATTTGTTCAATTTGGCTCGCGCTTATCAGGAGAGAGGCTCCGAAAGCGATATTGATAATGCCGGCAAATTATTTGAGCATATCTTAACCAAGAATCCCGAAGAGATAAACACCGTTTTCGCTTCCGGTACTCTTTATGAAAAGAAGGGCGAGAAAGATTTGGCGGTAAAGCGATATGAAAAAGTTATTGAAATTTTAAATAAGATGGGTACGGTGGATAATACCGAAACAGTTGATCAATTAAACAGAATGATTGATAATGTCAAGAATGGAGTGAATAATAATAGTCAGACTGTTTTGGAAAGTCAGCCCGAAAATACTCAGGTCGGACAACCGGTCGGACAGGAAAATCAGCAAGAAGTTGAGTTAATCGGTTCGGATCCAACTCAAAACCCGGTTAACACCACCACGCCTCCTCCGGTTCCAAATAATTAATTAATAAATAAATTAGCTTGTAGGTTGGTAGTTATTAGTAAACTAAAAAATATACCGTCTAAAAAGTTAATTAAAATATATGGCTATTGAATTTACCGATAAAAATTTTAAAGAAGAAGTTTTACAGAGTGATAAAGTTGTCTTGGTGGATTTTTGGGCTCCTTGGTGCGGGCCGTGTCAGATGATGGGACCGATTATTGATGAATTGGCAACCGAGATGGGGGAAGGTTTCAAAATCGGAAAATTAAATGTGGATGAAAATTCTCAGAGTGCTTCCGATTATGGCATAATGTCGATTCCCGCAATCAAAGTTTTCAAAAACGGACAAATCGTTAAGGAATTTACCGGAGTGCAAAACAAGGAAAGTCTGAAATCGGAATTGCAAAGTCTTTAAAATTATTTTCAATCTTTTTTAAAAAAATAAAAGTAAGTACTTAAGTACTTACTTTTTTTATTCGCTTCGCAGTATTTTCAACGAAGCCTGTCTCGCCCTTGTGCTCTTCCAAGGTGGACGAGTCGCAACGGTAGATTCTGTTTTCGCTCGAGATTGCTTCGTCGGATTACCTCCTCGCAATGACAGTTATATTCTCTCGTCTTTGCGA
>JAVEQZ010000001.1:0-33538 GCA_034007405.1 Candidatus Moraniibacteriota bacterium
TGTACAAAACCTCACTAATTTCTCTAAATGAAAAACCTTTCTTCCTTAAACTGATTGCCCTTTCTTTTAATTTAAGATTGTGTTTCATAGAACACTAATTATAGGTTATATAACTCCCTATAAAGATCCTAACACAATCTTAAAAAAACCACCAATATTGATTACTTCTTCATTTCCTTATGCAAAGTATGAGTTTTGCAAAATTTACAATGTTTTTTCATTTCCAACTTTTCTTTGATCTTCTTCTTGTTTCTACCGGTATAATAATTTATATTCTTACACTCGGTACATCGCATTTTTACCAGATTTTCATTGGCCATATTTTTATAAATCAGCTTTTTAGGTGATTAGTCTTTAGCTTTTTAGGTAATTTCCTACAAGCTACCAGCTAAATTCTACAAGCTAAACAAATTAATTCTTAAAATTATACTTCCTGAGCCGTTGCGCAGAATCGAACTGCGGACCTTTTCCTTACCATGGAAATGCTCTACCATCTGAGCTACAACGGCGGATCACTAGTATATAACACAAAAACATACAAAAATAATCTCTTTTGTTTTATGTTTCATACTGAATGATTTATGATTGTGGGCTGGGACGAATGCCTGCCGGTAGGCAGGGATTTGAACCGCCGTAGACCGAAGCCCTTTACGTCTACAGTTTTTTCCTAATCATTTTTGTGGGCCGGGACGGATTTGAACCGCCGTAGACCGAAGTCGTCAGATTTACAGTCTGATGCAATTGACCGCTCTGCCACCGACCCAACAATACTAATTTCGAATTTCAAAATTCGAAATCCGAAACAAATCATAAATTCAAATCTTCAAAATTCAAAACATTTTGAATTTGATATTCTGGTAATTCGATATTGTTTAGAATTTCGTGCTTCGAATTTCAAATTTAAAGTACTTGAGCCACCTGTCGGGCTCGGACCGACGACCTACTGTTTACAAAACAGTTGCTCTACCAACTGAGCTAAGGTGGCTTATTTATCTTTTGATAAAAATTCTTCTTTTAGGGCTCGCCCTATCATCCGATAGGGCGCCATGTCGGATGACATGGCGGACCGACGACCTACTGTTTACAAAACAGTGCTCCCTGCCTGCCGGTAGGCAGGTACCAACTGAGCTAAGGTGGCTTATTTTTCAATAAACTTCCTAATTTTATTCGTCCGGATAATCGCCTCAAAATCCGACAAGGTGCAACATCTTTTTTAAAAAACAAATACTAAATAATTCTATGCTAAAATAGAAAAATTGTAAACCCTCCTAAAACCTTTGACGTTTGAAACGACTCAATTTGTTTCTGACACTCAGGCTCTGCGGATTTAATTTCAAAACTTGTTTATAACAAGCTTCCGCATCGGATCTGTTTCCCTGACTGACATAATAATCCCCCAACCTCTCATAAGCCTCGATATCCCTGGGATCGGTGGCGATTCTTTCGACCAAAATATTTTCCAACTCCTCCTTCTTTTCCGGATAAGTCGCTTCTTCGCTAATCATAACACGCTCCTCTTTGAAGGTAAAAAAATCATCTTTTTCCTTTTCCGGTGTCGCAATCGGCGCTTCCTTTTTGGCAAAAATTCTCCTAATTCGATTAATTCGCCCGCCCTTAACGACATCCATAGAATTTGCTTTTTCTTCTTTTTCCGGAAAAACAATTTTTTCCTCCCGATTCTCCTCGACTATCGGCAAATCCTCATTAAAATAATCGATTTTTTCTTTATTTTTTTCCGCCTCTCTTTTGTCTATATCGGATTCTATCTCATTTTTCTGATTTTTGATAAAAACCAAGCGCTTCTCCACCCAGTTATGCAGTCGCAAAGAAAAAATTTTAAACCAATGGGCCAATTTCTCCAAAAGATGCAACCAGCGACTCTTGACTTCCATTTTCAAACGACTCTCCTTATCTCTCTTTTCTCCGATTATAATTTCTCTTTCTATATCCAATGCTTTGCGAGAAATCAAAAAAATCACCAAAGCCAAACTCAATACTATAATAACCGGCGGTAAAATAAAACTCAGATAAAACATTTTTTTATTTCAAATCCTCTTTTTTAATTATTACAAATTCATCGGTCAATAATCTCACTTTGATTTCCTGTGTTAAAGGATTTATTTCAATTACATCTCCTTGCCCCTTGGCAATTTTGATTCGACTGCCCACTTCCGGCAAACCGCGTAACATTTCTCGGTATTGTTCCGCCTCGTAAGAAAGACAGCACATCAACCTTCCGCAAATTCCGGAAATTCTGTCGGAACCGCGCTGAGAAACATTTTGCAATTTGGCCATTTCAGTCGAAATACTGGGAATTTCACCCAAAAATTTCACACAACACAATTCCTTACCGCACACTCCGCAACCACCCAAATTTCTGGCTTCGTCTCTGGAACCGATCTGTCTCATCCGAACCGAGCGATGAAAAATACGAGAAAGATTTTTGACCAACTGGCGAAAATCCACTCTTCCGTCAGCAATAAAAGTTATAATAATAACCCCCTTGCCCAAAGTTATAAAGACATCCACAAATTTCATCTCCAATTGCATCCGCTTAGCTTCTTTTCGACAAATTTCCAGAATTTCTTTTTCTTTTTTTTCGTTTCTTTCGAAAGACTTAAGATCTTTGGCGGCAGCTTCCCGAACTATATTGAAAACCTCCCCCTCAAAATCCGCCTTATTTTTCCTATCGGATTCTTTTTTGATAACTCCCAAAACTCCCCCGGTTTCGTCTTCCACAATCACCTTTATTCCTTTTGAAAACTCGACCGAACTGACACATTCCTTGAGATCTCCCCAACCCGACAAATTAACCAAATATTTAAACATAATTAGAATTTTAAACAGACCGTCAACCTCTCTGCTTGTTTATTATAGCACAAAATAAGAAACGGAAAAAATTGCCAAAAAACTACAGCTCAAACCTGACAAATTCCCCGATTTCTATTTTTTCTCCGATTTTCCCAATCTTCTCATTTATCAAATCACCGATATTAATATCCGGATTTTTGACAAAAGATTGGGTCAGCAAAGAAATTTCTTCTCTGAATTTTTTCTCTTTTCCCTCCATTATCTTATCCATTATTTCTTGCGGTTTTTTTTCGCCTTTCATTTGCTCCGCCCAAATCTCGCGCTCTTTGACAATTAATTCCTCATCAACCTCCTCCGGCTTCAAAAATTTCGGATTCATGGCGCTGATATGCATAGCGATATCCTTGGCCAACTCCTTGAATTCCTCGTTCCTAGCCACAAAATCGGTCTCACAATAAAGTTTGACCATAGCGCAAATCTTATAATTGGAATGGATATAAGAACCGATTACACCCTCCTTGGCTTCTCTTTCGCTTTTTTTCAAAGCTTTGGCCTGACCGCTTTTTCTCAAGATTTCAATCGCCTTATCTTCTTTTCCGCCAGCCTCTTCAAGAGCCTTTTTGACATCCACCATACCCGCTCCGGTTATTTCTCTTATTTTTTTTATTTGCTCCAAAGACATATTTTTATTTTTTAATTGATTAAAAAAAATTATTTAACGATTGCGCCGGAAAAATATTCCATTACAGTCTTGAGCGAAGAAACGGCATCATCATTGGCCGGGATAGGATAATCGACTTTTTCCGGATTGACGTTGGTGTCCACGATAGCAATAATCGGAATTTTGATACTCATCGCTTCCCTGAGCGCAATCTCATCGGTCTTGATGTCGGAAATAAAAATAGCTGCCGGCAAATTCCTCATTTCTTTAAGTCCGCCCATTCTTTTTTCCAATTTTTCCAACTCTTCAAATTTCTTAAGTTTTTCAAGCTTGGTGTATTTATCAAAACCGCCTTTTTCCATTTGTTCCTGAGAATCCCGTAAATACTGAGTTCTCTTGCGAATGACTCCGAAGTTGGTAAAAGTTCCTCCCAACCAACGTTCATTTACAAAAGGCATCTCGCAAGCTTGGGCCGCCATTTTGATAATAGCTTTGGCTTGCTTTTTGGTTCCTACAAACAAAATCTGTTTCTCTTCTTTTTTGACACTCTTGGCAAATTCAATCGCTTTCTCGAGGCAATCTTTGGTTTTTTCCAAATCGATAATATTAATTCCTCTTTTTGAACCGAAAATAAACTTATCCATTCTCGGATCGCGACAAGATTTATTGTGTCCGAAATGCACTCCGTTTTTTAGCATTTTTTCCAGACTGATCGCCTCTTTGGAAAAATTCAATTTATATCTTTCTTCCAGAGACTCTTTTTTGTCAGCGTTTTTTTTAACATCTTCTGCGACAACAGATGCTTCTTTTTTCTTGATCATTTTCCTTGTTATTATTTAATTAATCCTCTGCTCTTTCCGTTTTTACGACTCATAATCCCGATAAGCATCGAGACAGGAACGAGTCCGAAAAAAGCATGTTTTAAATTGCCTCCTAAAAGCAAAATCAAAAAATAATGCCTCGGGGACACAAAAACAGTATAGCAAAATAAGCGCTCTTGTCAATTATTTTTTTCTGTGCTAGTATTTCTTTTGTACCGAACTGCCGGCGAATCGGCTTTATTTTTGGTTATACTTTATTTTTAAATCTAATTATTTCATTTTTTGAAATCGATAAAATTATGAAAAAAGATATTCATCCTCAATACCACAAAACCGCTATAAAATGCGCCTGCGGGGCAATCTTGGAAACCGGTGCCACCAAAAAAGATATGGAAGTGGAAATCTGTTCGCAATGCCACCCTTTCTTTACCGGAGATAAGAAAGTGGTTGATACCGCCGGACGAGTGGAGCGATTCCGCAAATTAACCGAGGCTTCCGCCAAATTGAAAAGCGTAAAAAAAGAAAAAAAGGTCGCCAAGGTCGCCAAAAAAAAGAAAGCTCCGGCCAAAAAAGCGATTGAAAAAAAATAATCACTTTCTATGATAAAAAATAAAAACACTTCAAGATGGAGTGTTTTTTTATTTTTAATTTTTGAAAATAAACCCTGATAAATCTTGTCCGTCAGTCATGATTGGGTATTTTCATCAGCCAAAAAGCGAATCGCATTTCATTTCCTTGGGTTTTTCAATATCCATAATTTCCAAAATCGTTGGAGCGATATTACCCAGCTTTCCTCCAATTTTTAATTCCTTTTTGGTTAATCCTCCGCCCAACACGGAAAAACCGACTTTATTTTTAGTATGAAAAGTATTGGAAACTTCCTTTCCTTCGACAATATCAATCATATTGTCGGCATTACCATGATCGGCGGTTATTATTAAAGTTCCTTTTCTTTTTTGAAGTTCCTCCCACAAAGAAGCCAGTTTTTTATCTACATACTCAACCGCCTTTACAGTCGCTCCGATATCTCCGGTGTGTCCCACCATATCGGCATTGGCATAATTGATAGCGTAAAAATCATATTCCGAATTCCTAATCTTGCCCAAAACATAATTGGTTATCTTTTCTGCTCGCATCTCCGGCGCCTGAGAATAAGATTCCACCTTCATCGAGGGTACCAACAAGCGATCCTCCCCCGCGACCGAATCAGCATATCCGCCATTAAAAAAATACGTTATATGCGCATATTTCTCTCCCTCGGCAATATAAAGTTGCCTCTTATCCGCCAATGCTTGAGGCAAAGAATTTTTCAGCGGACTGTCCACAAAAGCGACTGCCACATCAATATCGGGACCAAAATCCCCCAAAGTGGTAAAATTTATTCCTTTTATTTTTTTAAGCTTGGGCAATTGATCATTCCTCTTGATCTCCTCGCTCACCTCGACAAACAATTTGGTAAATTGCCTAGCGCGGTCGGAACGAAAATTAAAAAAAATGATACTGTCCTCTTCGTCCAATTTGGCCACCGGCTTATTTTTTTCAAAAACTACCGTCGGAAAAAGTTTTTCATCAAAAATATTCTTTTGATAAGATTGCTCGATCGCCTCTTCGGCCGAACCGGCTCGCTCACCCTTGGAAAAAACAATCGCCTCATAAGCCTTTTGCAATCTATCCCAATTTTTGGCCCTGTCCATAGCCCAAAACCTCCCGCTAAGAGTGGCGATTTTACCTATTCCCTCCTCTTTCATAATCAGTCGAAATTCTTTTAGCAAAGCAAGCGCGCTTTGCGGATAAGAATCTCGCCCGTCGGTAAACAAATGACAGTATACTTCTTTGATGCCCTCCTTCTTGGCCAATCGCAAAATCATCCTAAAATGCTGAGGATTACTATGTTGACTGTCAGTCGTACTCATCAAACCCATCAAGTGAAATCGGCGCCCCTTAATTTGACAGTTTCTGACAGCCTCTATTAAGGCCGGATTGGTAAAAAATTTTCCTCTTTTTATCTCTTGGTCAATTTTGTAACAATCTTGCGACACCACTCTTCCCCCGCCGATATTGATATGACCGGCTTCCGAACCGCTCAACTGATCTTTGTTTAGCCCCACCGCCTTGCCGGTCGCCTCCAAAAGAGTAAAAGGAAATTTCTCTCTCGTTTTATCGATAAAAGGAGTCTTGGCCAGAGAAATGGCATTGGCTCTGCTTTTTGGCGCCTCTCCCCATCCGTCCAAAATCGCCAAGACTAAAGGCTTTTTATTTTGCATAATTTATCAGTATTTAGTATTTTGTATTGTGTATTATATATTTTGCAACACATTAATGTATAGATTCTCTTTGTCATATAATATATCCATCGTCTTTGCGGATAAATAATAACAACAAAAAAAACTATTTAACTAATCAACCATTTAACTATTTTAACTTCTCACTAATTCTCAACATTCGATTGTATTTGCAAATTCTCTCCCCCCGAGAAAGAGAGCCGGTTTTGATAAAATCAGCTTCGGCTCCGATCGCCAAATCGGCGATAAAATCATCGGTAGTTTCTCCGCTTCGATGAGAAACGATAGTTTTCATATTATTTTCCTTGGCCAATTTCATACAATCGATTGTTTCGCTCAAAGAACCGATTTGATTAACTTTTATCAAAACACTGTTACAAGCTTTTTCCGCGATAGCTTTTTGCAACCTCTTTACATTGGTAACCAAAAGATCGTCCCCGATAGTCATCACTTGAGAACCGATTTTTTCGTTCATCATCCTCCAACCTTCCCAATCTTCTTCCGCCAAACCGTCTTCTATTGATATTACATTGTATTTTTCAATCCAGTCTTTATAAAGATTAACCATATTTTCCTTGTTTAATTTTTCATTTTCCGGCTTCAAGAAATAGTGATCCTCTTCCAAAAAAGAATTGGCGGCCACATCCAAACCGATAAAAACATCTTTTCCCGCCTCATATCCGGCTTCTGCAATAGCTTGATTGATCACCTCCAAAGCTTGGGAATTGCTTTCCAAATGAGGAGCGAATCCGCCCTCGTCTCCGACCGCGGTACTCTGATTCATGGAAGTTAATATTTTTTTCAAAGCATAAAATATTTCACTGCCTGCTCGTAACTGCTCCGGATAAGTTGAAATTCCCTGAGGAATCAATTTGAATTCTTGAATGCTTAGACCGGAATCGGAATGCTCTCCGCCGTTTAAAATATTAAACATCGGAATTGTTTTGAAACTTTCCGCTTTAAACCCATAAGTATCGGCGATGTAAAGATAAAGTTCTTTGCCTTGTTCTTTGGCTGTGGCTCGACAAACAGCCAAAGAAACTCCCAAAATCGCATTGGCGCCCAAACCGGTTTTATTTTCCGTTCCGTCCAAGTCCAACATTTTTTTATCAATCTTTCGCTGATCCGAAGACTCCTCGTCAATCAAAATCGGAGCGATTTTTTCATTAACATTGGCCACCGCCTGCAAAACACCCTTGCCCTCATAGCGACTCTTATCTCCGTCTCTTAATTCCAAGGCCTCCTGAGAACCGGTAGAAGCTCCGCTGGGAACCCCCGCTACCCCCTCAGCTCCGCTTTCCAAAACCACTTCCACTTCGACTGTCGGATTACCTCTTGAATCAAGAATTTCTCGGGCAAATACTTTTTTTATTTTTGACATATCCTTTTTTTATTCTTTAAATTATTAAATTAAGCGGTATCAAACAAAGCCTACTTCAACGCTTTAGCATTGAATTTATTTCCCGAAAAAGAATTCTTTTTTTGTAGCTGCCATAAGAAATGAATGGCCGGAAAAAAAGAAACTTCATAGGGAAATAAATGGTCTATTCTCTACCGGTTCAATCCTTTTTAAATTATACTCTTTTTTAAAATCAATCACAAGCATCAAAAAAACCATCCGCCTCGGGCGGATGGTTTGTTTTCTATCAAAGAGAAAAAATTACATTTTTTCAATCTCTCCCACTACATCGTCAATACTTTTCTTCTCCGGAGCAACAGAGGCTTGATTTCTCATAGCTCTTTCCGATCCTTCCGGTTCATTGATTTTTAGATTCACGCGAGCGTTATTTTTTGCTCCGATAACTCTTAGCAAAGTTCTTAGCGCTTTAGCTGTTTGTCCTTCGCGGCCGATGACTATTCCCATATCTTTTGGATCAACATCCAAAGTGATAAGAACACCCATTTCATCCACCTTTCTTTCTACTTTTACTGCACTTGGATTGTCAACAAGCATTTTGACCACCTGCTCGATAAATCCTGCGTCGATTGTTTCTGACATACTTTTTTCTTTTCTTACTAATTATCGAAACGACACTCTTTATATTTTTTAAATCGTTTCATTAAAGATTATAAATTATTTACCAATTTCTGTCAAACAAATCCGCCCCACCCAATCATTCTCCTCTAAATCTGCACCTCTCCGATAATTTGAATAAAAAAACCTTTCCATGAAATCGCTTAATCTCCGATACAATTCTTATCTCCGATATATCCTCGACCTTTTGCCTCCTCTTCGCTTTTGAAACAGATTAAGTTTTCCGGTTTAATGTTTTTTGCCCAACGACAATCCGGTTTGTGATATTTATTGGAATTTTTACTCCCCATAAAAGCGCATTCTGTCTTTTGCGCCATTTGATTATCGGCAAGTTCGCTCTTTGGAGAGTTCTCCGCCCCCAAAACGGCTTGATCTAAATTTTCCGGCGCAACCGTTTCTTTTTCCGGAGCGGTTTGGACCACCAAAGGGGCGACCTTTATTTTATGCCCCTCCAAAACCCCCACCTCAAAAGAAATTATCGCAATCAAAAAAATTCCCAAACTTAGGACGATTTTACTCTCATTTTTCTTCCAAAAATCAACAATTTGTCCGATTCGCCCCCCTGGGCCTTTAACCGAACTCTTATTTTTTATTGACATTTCTTTGAAATTTGTTATACTTATTTCTGTTAGTTTAATATGCTAAATAAATTTTATGGCACATCGTAAAGCCGGCGGGTCAACTCAGTATGGTCGAGATTCCATCTCCAAAAGACTGGGAGTTAAAATTTTCGGAAGCGAAAAGGCAAAAACCGGAAATATAATCGTCCGCCAAAAAGGAACAAAATTTCACCCCGGAAAAAATGTCGGTCGCGGAGAAAATGACACTTTATACGCTTTGACTGACGGAATTGTCCAATTCAGCAAAAAGAAAGTTATCGCTTTTACCGGCAAGATAGCTAAGCGCAGATTCGTCAGCATCACTCCGGAGAAAAAATAGTTTCCGAACATATCTCACAAACAGACAACACCGGTTGTCTGTTTTTATTTTTTTATCGCATTGATGAAAGCGAAAAAAAGCGGATGCGAGCTTAACGGGGTTGATTTGAATTCCGGATGAAACTGAACGGCCAAGAAGAAAGGATGCTTCTCTACAGGCAATTCAACTATCTCCATCAAGCGGGAATCTTGGGACTTACCGGAAAAAATCATTCCACTCTCCTCAATCATCTTGATATAATCCGGATTAACTTCCCAACGATGGCGATGGCGCTCGGAAATTTCTTTTTTACCATAAGCCTTATAAGCGATAGTGCCTTTGGTCAAAAATGCAGGATAAGCCCCTAAACGCATAGTAGCTCCGTAATTTTTGTCCTCCAGATTCTTCTTTTGCTCCGGCATAATATCAATCACCGGATTTTTGGTATTTCGATCAATCTCGGTGGTATGCGCATCTTTTAAGCCCAAAACATTTCTAGCATATTCAATTACCGCCAACTGCATTCCGTAACAAAGACCCAAAAAAGGAATCTTGTTTTCCCGGCAATATTTTATAACATTTATCTTTCCTTCAATCCCTCGAGAGCCGAATCCGCCCGGCACCACTATTCCGTCAAATCCCTTCAATTCCTCCATATTTTTGCCTTTCTTCTCAAAATCCTCGCTGTTGAGCCATTCAATTTGCGGTTTGACTCTGGCTTTGAAACAAGCGTGCTTGATCGATTCAATCACGCTAATATAGGAATCTCCCAGCAAAAATTCACCGGTCCCAAAATATTTCCCGACAATTCCGATTTTAACTGATTTTTCCGATTTTTTGATATTTTCCACCAAATTATACCAACTCTTCAAATCGGTCTTTCTCGTCGGCAGATTCATTTTTTTTAAGATTCTCCTACTCAAATCATCTCGCTCGAAATTTATCAAAACCTCGTAAACATTCTCCACATCCGGAGCGGAAATAATATCTTTTTCATTAACATTGCAAAAAAGAGCGATTTTTTGTTTTCTTTTATCGTCAATCGCCACTTCACTCCGAGCAATAATAATATCCGGATTGATTCCGTTGGCATTTAGTTCTCTGACTGCCTGTTGAGTCGGCTTGGTCTTCATCTCGCCCACCTTGGGAGGATAAGGCAAATAAGTAATCATCACAAAAATCACATCCTTCGGATTTTTCAATTTCATCTGTCGAGCCGCCTCCATAAAAAGCATATTTTCATAATCTCCGATAGTTCCCCCGATTTCAGTCAAAACGACATCCGCCTCATTATCTCTGGCCGCATTTTTAATTGTTCGAATCACTTCATCGGTAACATGCGGGATAATTTGAACACATTTGCCTTTATAGCCGAGATTTCTTTCGCGATTGATTACTCGCTGATAAACGCTTCCGGTAGTCATATAGTTTTGTCCGGGCAAAGTAATTTCCATAAAACGCTCGTAATTTCCCATGTCCTGATCAGTCTCCAAACCGCAATCCATCACAAACACTTCCCCGTGCTCGGTCGGGTTCATTGTGCCGGCATCAACATTGACATAAGGGTCGATTTTAACCGCTGTCGGCTTGTAGCCCCGCGCTTTCAAAATCGCTCCCAAAGAAGAAGTTGCCACTCCTTTACCGATTCCGCTCATTACTCCACCCAATACAAAAATATACTTTTTATTTTGCTTCATAGCTTGGTTTAAAAATAAATTATATTAAAAATATTTAAAGAGGAAAATTACTTTTCCTCTTTGATTTCGATTATTATAGCAGTTTTTATATTTTTCAGAAATTCAATTTCCACCTTTTTTTCTCCCAAATCTTTTATCGGAGCGATCAGCTTCACTTGTCCGCTATTCAATTCAATCCCCAATTGGGACTTTATTTCTTGGGCGATTTTTGCTCCGTCTACCGAACCGAAAAGTTTTCCCCCTTTGGCTTTGGCAGAAACGGTTATTTTTTTATCTTTAATTTCTCGAGCCAACTTGGAAAAATTTTCCATCTCCGCTTTTTCCTTGGCCAGCTTGTCTGAATTATTTTTTTCCACTCTTTTTATCACATCGGGAGTCGCCACTTGCGCCAATTTTCTTGGAAGAAGCATATTTCTCGCATAGCCGTCGGAAACATTGACCACCTCTCCGACCTTGCCAAGTTTTTTTACATTTTCCAATAAGACAACTTTCATAAGCCCTGAATAAAAATAAAATTAGCCCTCTTTTTAAGACTAAATATTTTTATATTTAAATTTTAAATTAAGCGGTATCGAGTAAAACCCATTTCAATGAAATGACATTGAATTTATTTCCCAAAAAAAGGATTCTTTTTTGTAACTGCCGTATGAAATGAAAGGCCGGAGAAAAAGAAACTTTTTTGGAAAATAAATACGCTATTTACCGCCATTTCAATCTCTAACCCATTTTATATCAAAAAAATCAGTTTAGCAAGCCAGCCGGAATATTTAAAAAGGCGGAGGAATGACTTTTGCCATCCTCCGCCCACCAGATCAAATCTGTTCTTCTTTCATAAGTTCATTGATCCTGAAAATTATAAAAGTCAAATGATCAGAACCAACTTTATCAATTATTGATTGAAACTTTTCCAGTCCTCCAAAAAGACATTCCTTATCTTGAATAAAAAAATCGACTTCTTGCTTTTCAAAAACCTTATTGAGGTACGAAATTATTTCGTCCATCATCCTTCTCGTGTGATCATCTTTTGCTCTCTCCTCGACAAAAGAAGGATCGTTAAATTTAATGATGAGCCTCTTGTGCAAATGGGAAAAAATAGTTCTCTTTTGACTTGCGGTAACAATTTCCTCCGTCGAATAAGCTTCGTAAATTGATCTTATTTTTTCCATTACCGTTTCCGTTTCCATTTTCTTCTCCTTTTTCCATTATTTTGCCTCACTTAGAAATTAAGTTTGGCGATAAAAGTTTCTCTCAATATTTTTCGTCAAAGAACAAAAAAACCGGTCTCGGAGAGACCGGCTTATTTTTATCAAGAAATTTTTTAATTTATTCTTTTCTCGGCAAAAACAAAACGGTCTCTCGTCATAAACCAGAAATAAAAGTAAAAATATAAAGTTTTTGCTGTTTTTTGAATCATATTTTTCTGAAATAATATTATTCTTTTTTTTATTTTTTGTCAAATTTTAAAAGAGTAATATCAAGAGGAACTTAAAAGTTGCAAAAAATGTGTTATACTGAAAATACTTTTTCGCTAAAAATAAAATAAATGCTCTATCTAAATGCACTCAATAAAATTCCCGGCATCGGTCCGCAAAAAATGAAGCTTCTCATGAACCGTTTCGGCGACAGTAAGAAAGTCTGGGAAAGCGATCTCTCGGAAATTATGGCCGGCGGAATAAATGAAAAATTAGCCCAAATCATTATCAGAGAAAGGGTCCGCATAAATCCCGAGCTGGAATGGGAAAAACTGACTCGCGAAAATATCCGCCTTATCGACTTCGACAGTCCCGATTACCCCCGCCTCCTCAAAGAAATCCCCTCAGCTCCCTATTTAATCTATTATAAGGGCGATTACGATTTCAATTCCCGACCGCTTTTAGCTATCGTCGGCTCCCGCAAATTCACCACTTACGGTCAGCAAGTGGCACTTTCTCTGGCTCGTGATTTGGCCGGTGCCGGCATAACCGTAGTTTCCGGCATGGCCTTGGGGATCGACACTTTCGCCCATCGAGGAGCGCTCGAAGCGGGCGGACAAACTCTCGCCGTTTTGGGCAGTAGTCTGGAAGACAGTTTTATCGGACCCAGGACAAATTTCAATCTCTCTCGCCAAATAATCGCCAACGGAGCCTTGCTCAGCGATTATCCGCCCGGCACTCAAGCCACCGCTCAAACCTTTCCCGCCCGCAACCGACTGATGGCCGGTTTAACCACCGGCACAATCGTGGTGGAAGCCGCCCAACAAAGCGGGACTTTAATCACCGCCAATATGGCGCTTGATTTCAATCGAGAAGTCTTTTCTGTTCCGGGCAACATTTTTTCTCCCGTTTCTCAGGGAACCAATTCCTTAATCAAACAAGGGGCCAAAATCATAACCGGCGTAAACGACATTTTGGAAGAACTGAATTTAACCGACTTTCGTCAAGAAAAAAAGATTCAAGAAATAATTCCCGCCTCCAAAGAAGAAGAAATTATTTTGCAAATTTTATCCAACGAACCGCAACACATTGACAGAATAATTAAACTCTCTAAAATAAACACTAGTATTGTTTCGTCCACCCTGATAATTTTGGAAATGAAAGGTTATATCAAAGACATGGGCGGTCAAAATTATATCCGGTATTAAAAAATCGGATTGTTTTAGTTAAAAACAAAAATTAATTATTAATCAGAATCAAAAAAATACATGCAACTAGTTATCGTAGAGTCCCCTTCCAAATCGAAAACCATCAAAAAATATCTCGGCCCCGGATATGAGGTAAAATCTTCCATCGGCCACATTCGCGATCTGCCCAAGAGTAATAAAAAAGCGATTGAAATAGAAAAAGATTTTTTGCCTCATTATGAAATTATCGCCGGCAAAGAAAAAGTTATCGAGGATCTGAAAAAATCCGCCAAAAAATCAAAAGAGGTTTTGCTGGCAACCGACCCTGATCGCGAAGGAGAGTCGATCGCTTGGCATTTGGCCGAAGCTCTTCAACTGAAAAATCCCAAAAGAATCGTTTTTAACGAAATTACCAAACAAGCCGTCACCGAAGCCATCAAAAAACCTCGTCACATAGACATCAATCTAAAAAATGCCCAAGAAGCCCGCCGTGTTTTGGACAGGCTTTTCGGTTATGATTTATCCGGTTTAATCTGGAAAAAGGTTCGCTACGGACTGAGCGCCGGCCGAGTGCAATCCCCCGCCCTGAGAATAATCGTTGAAAGAGAAAAAGAAATTCAAAATTTCAAACCGGAAAAATATTGGACCATCAACTCTCAAATGGCTAATAAAAAGAAGAGTAAATTTGAATTAATCTGTAGCCAAGAACCGCGCGACAAAAAAGAAGTGGATAAAATTCTCAAAGCCGGCAAAAAAGAAAACTGGGTTGTCGAAAATATCACCGAAAGAGAAATTCATCGAATGCCTCATCCGCCTTTTATCACTTCCACCTTGCAACAGGTGGCTAGTTCTCGACTCGGATTCGCTCCTTCCAAAACAATGTTTTTGGCCCAAAAGTTGTATGAATCGGGACATATCACTTACATGCGAACCGACAGCACCAACCTCAGTACCTTAGCTCAAAAACAAATTTCCCAAATAATTGCCAAAAAATTCGGCAAGGAAAAAATAAAAATCAGAAACTTCAAAACCAAAAGCAAGGTCGCCCAAGAAGCGCACGAAGCAATTCGCCCCACCGATTTTGAAAAAATATTTGCCGGCGCCAACCCCGATCAATCCAAACTTTATAATTTAATTTGGATCCGCACAGTCGCCTCTCAAATGGAAGAAACCGCTTTACTTAGCATGAAATTAACTGTCAGAATCGGAGAAGACCAGACTATTCCCCTCTTTCAGGCCAAAGGTTCTCGCGTTCTTTCCCCGGGTTGGCTCTTGGCCGACACTTATTCCAAGAACGAAGACATTCCTTTGCCCAAGGTGGAAAAAAGTGAATTATTGACCCTCCTTGACATAGTGGCCAAAGAAAAAGAAACTCTGCCTCCGCCTCGCTACACCGAAGCCGGCCTAATCAAAGAACTGGAAAAAAGAGGCATCGGTCGCCCCTCTACTTACGCTTCCATCATCAAAACTCTCCGAGACAGAATGTATACCGAAAAAGAAGGACGAGCCCTAAAACCGACCGACACCGGAGAAACGGTCAGTAATTTTTTAAATGAAAATTTTGAAAACTATATCAGCGATTCTTTTACCGCTCAAATGGAAGATGATTTGGATGATATCGCCAATGGCAAAAAAGAATACGCCAAAATTTTGAAATCATTTTACAAACCTTTTACCAAAGACATTAAATCCAAAGAAAAAATGGATAAGGTCACCAATTTGGGACAAGCGGATAAAAAATTCAAATGTCCGCTCTGCAAGGGCCCGATGATTATCAAATTGGGTAAAACCGGCAAGTTTATGAGCTGTGAAAAATTTCCGGACTGCGCCGGCGCTCGCACTATCGACGGAGAAATTTTGGCCGGACCGCAAGAGACCGGAGAAAAATGTCCGCAATGCGAAACCGGCAAACTGGTCATTCGCGAAGGAAGATTTGGAAAATTCATCTCCTGCAATCAATATCCGAAATGCAAATACATCAAAGAAGATCCCGCTGAAGCGGAAAAAAAGAAAACCGGAGTTAAATGTCCCAAATGTCAAAAGGGAGAGATGATTGAGCGTCGCGGGAGATTCGGAATATTTTATGCTTGTTCCAATTATCCCACCTGCAAACACGCTATCAAATCCAAGCCAACCGGAAAAATTTGCGGCTATCCCCGAAGCGACAAGCCGGGAGGAAAATGCGACGAACTGATGATGGAAGGTACCAAAACCATTCCTACTCGCTGTTCCGACAAAACTTGTCCCAACCATCGACCGGATAAACTTCAAAAAGCATAAAGCATCGTTCATGGAGCACTAAAAATAGAAAATAAAAAACCACATACTTCCAGTGATGTGGTTTTTTAAAAAATTCCGAATATCAATTTAATCCAAAATATTAAATGCCCAAATGCAATTAATTGCTATTAAAAAATTTGAATCATAAATTTTTAATTTTTCATTTTTAATTTTCAATTAAACTCTTCTTGCCTCTTCCATCTAAATTAATTATACTAATATCAGTTATAAAAAATCATTCTTTCGCATATGATAATGCAAAAAACGGCCCTCAAAAATCTACTCAATTCGATCAAGGTGCCCCTGACCACCCAGCGCAAAGATTTAATCACCAAAGCTTTTGAATTTGCCGAAAAAGCTCACCAAGGACAAAAGAGGCGCTCCGGGGAAGATTATTTTAGTCATTGCATCGCAACCGCCAATATTTTGGCCGGCATCGGTATGGGAAGTAAAACTATCGCCGCCGGATTACTGCATGATGTGCCGGAAGACACTCCCGTTACCCTGACGGAAATCAGAAAAGAATTCGGACCGGAAGTGCATGATTTGGTTGAGGGAATCACCAAATTGGGAAAGATAAAACTGAGAGAAACCAAAGAAGAATACCTATTGGAAAATCTCCGCAAAATGTTTCTAGCTATGGCTGCCGATATTCGAGTAGTGATCATAAAACTGGCCGATCGCCTTCACAATATGCGCACTATGGAATTTAATCCGCCCGAAAAAAGACCCGGCATTGCCCGAGAAACTATGGAAATATTTGTTCCCTTGGCCGATCGTTTGGGAATCGGAGAAATTAAAGCTGAATTGGAGGATTTATCCTTTAAATATCTCGACCCAAAAAATTATGAGATGGTCAAAAAACTCCGCGATGATTATTACCGCGAAGGAGAAAAATTTAACACTCAAGCCATCAAGGAGCTGGAAAGAGAAATCAAAAATCGCAAAATAAAAATTATTCGCATTTACGGCCGAGCTAAAAATCTCCGCAGTCTTTATTTAAAACTCGAAAAAAAAGAAATGGATATCGGTCGAATTTACGATTTGATTGCTATCAGAATTATCGTCCCCACCGTTTCGGACTGCTACGAGGTTTTGGGCATTGTTCATAAAATCTACCGCCCAATGGTGGGTCGCATCAAAGATTACATCTCCCTGCCCAAGCCCAACGGATACCAGTCCATTCACACCACCATCTTCGGACCGCAAGGAAGAATTATGGAGGTTCAAATCCGAACTCAAAAAATGCATGACGAAGCGGAATTCGGAATCGCTTCCCACTGGATTTATAATGAAAACAAGCGTCGGGATTGGAAAAATTATTTTCGCCAAAAAGAAACCTATTCGGAAAACGAATTAACTTGGATAAAACAATTGCACGAATGGCAAAACGAAGTTGGAAAAGATAATAATGCTTTTTTGGAGGGATTAAAAATTGATTTTTTTAAAAACAGAATTTTTGCCATCACACCCAAAGGGGACGCAATCGATCTCCCCGAGGAGGCCACTCCGGTCGATTTCGCTTATGCCATCCACAGCGAGATCGGCGACTCGATAACGGGCGCCAAAGCGGACGGCAAAATGGTCCCCATCGATTACCAGATAAAAAACGGCCAGATGATCGAAATTATGACCTCCAAAGACAAAAAAAGTCCCAATCGCAAATGGCTGGAATTTGTCAAAACTTCCAATGCCCGCGCCCACATTCGTCGCCAATTGAAAAGAAAAGATGAAATTTTATAAAAAATAAGATTGAATAAAATAGTTATTCAATCTTATTTTTTAATCCCGGAAAAACGAAAATATTTTTTCTTTCTAAAATTTTTCGAAAAATTATTATGCGGATTTTAGCAAATCCTCTTCATCCGCTTTTTCAATCGCGATTTCTTTGAAATCGGCCTGTACCTCTCCCGCCTCCGTCTCACTTCCCAATCCCTCCTCCGCCTCAAGATTTACTCCGGGCTCAATGGCAAAATTATTTGCAGCTTCTTCTTCTTTTTCAGCTTCTTCCGCAAAGATGGGATTGGCGGGAATATTTTTATTTTCAATCGATAAATTATCCGCAATCTTTCGCAATTCGTCCTCCGAATAATAATCGATGATAATCTTTCCGCCTTCTCCGCCTGAGCGGGTTATTTTGACTTTGGTCCCCATCAAGACCGATAATTTTTCTTCAATTTCTTTTATGGCCGGATCAATATTGGTCAAACGTCGAAAAGGTTTTTCGGAAATTTCCTTGGTTTTATTTTCCGCCTGACGGACAGTCCAATTATTCTTTATTATCAAATCCAAAAGAGCTCTTTGTTTTTCTTGATTTTCCAAAGATAAAATGGCCTTAGCATGACCCTCGCTAATAACCCCTTCTTTCAGAGCGCGCATTGCCTCGACCGGCAATTTCAAAAGTCGCACTTTGTTAGCAACCACACTTCTGTTTTTTCCCATCTTTTGCGCCACCTCCTCTTGATTCATTTGAAACTCGTCCATCAACTGCTGAAAAGACTGCGCTTCTTCAATCGGATTAAGATTATGCCTTTGAATATTTTCAATAATCGCCAGCTCCAATTTTTCTTTCTCCTTAACGTCCTTGACAATCACCGGCACTTTTTCCAACTTGGCCAATTTGGAAGCCTGCAAACGCCTCTCCCCGGCAATCAATTCGTAATCATCTCCGTTTTGTGTAACTACCAATGGTTGCAAAATTCCATGCTCTTTGATTGAATTGGCCAACTCCTTGAGTTTATCCTGATCAAAATCGGTTCTGGGTTGATAAGGATTGGCCTTAATTTTTTCCAATTCCACCTCCAAAATTCCCTGCGCCAAAACGCTTGTCTCTTCTTTTTTTTCCAATGGTTGATCTTCCGCACTCTCCAAACTTTTTACTTTGGAAAAATCAAAATCGGTCTTTACCTGATTATCATCTCGACTGATTTTTTTTTGCGGAATTAAGGATGAAAGTCCTCTTCCCAAGCCGTAATTTTGACCCATTTTTTTATTTCAAAAATAATCCGGAATTTTTCTTTGTTAACCCTGAATTATTTTTTATTTTATTTTTTTATTAATTTTTTATAATTTTATATCTTGATATTTTTCATCCAACTCGATTATTTCTCGCGCGACATTTTTGTAAGATCTGGCACCTTTGGAAAAAGCGTCAAAATTCAAAATCGACTTTCCGAAACTCGGCGCCTCCGCCAATCGTACGCTCCTGGGGATAACTCCCTCAAAAACATGCCCCGGAAAATGCTCCCTTACCTCTTTTACTACCTGACGCGCCAACCGATTGCGCCGATCATACATCGTGAGTAAAACCCCCTTAATTTTTAAATCCGGCTGAATATTTTCTTTGACCAAACTGATGGTTTCCAAAAGCTGACTAAGCCCCTCCAGAGCGTAGTATTCGGTTTGAACCGGAATGATTATCTCATCGCTAGCCACCAAACCGTTTATCGTCAAAAGTCCCAAACTCGGAGGACTGTCAATTATGATATAATCATAATCCGTCCTTATTTGTCGCAAGGTGTTGTAAAGCTTAAATTCCCGATTATCCATATGGATCATTTCTATCTCCGCTCCGGCCAAGTCTTGAGAAGACGGCAAGATATCAAAATCCAAAGACTTTTTATGCAAAATTATCTCCCGCGGATGTTTACCTAAAATCATCGCTTGATAAAGATCTCCGCTCAACTCGCCGATATTGACCCCCAAACCCGAAGAAGCGTTGCCCTGAGGATCCAAATCTACCAAAAGAACCCGCTTACCCATACTGGCGAGATAAGTGGTTAAATTGACGGAAGAAGTGGTTTTTCCCACTCCGCCTTTTTGATTGACTAAGGAAATTATTTTTGCCATAATTAACTATATTATAGCTTTTTTTAAAAAGTTTGAAAAGGGGGAAATAATCATTATTGACTTTGTTTAAAAAAAATAATATTCTAGAGTAGTTGAAGAAATAAGCCCGGATGGCGAAATTGGTAGACGCGCACGACTCAAAATCGTGTGGATCTGATCCATGAGAGTTCGAGTCTCTCTCCGGGCACCAAAACATTAAACAAAAATAACTACTGAAATAGGGTTTATTCATGTGAATTTTTACCACATTGAATAATCGTGGCAAGTCTCTCTCCGAGCACATCAAAAAAAGAATCGAAAGATTCTTTTTTTTATTTTACCCCGGCCAAAAAAGTGTTCTCCAAAAGACAAGCCACAGTCACCGGTCCGACTCCGCCGGGAACGGGAGAAACAAAAACATCTTGATTTTTAAAAGATTCGATATCAACATCCCCGTGCACTTTTCCTTCAATTTTGATTATTCCGCCATCGATTACAATCGCCCCCGCTTTAACCATTGCACTATTTATTATATTTATCACTCCGCAAGCCGTCACCACCACATCCGCCCCTTTTAGCTCCTCCGAATTACTAACCAAATTGTCACAAAAAATATATTGAGCTTCGATATTTATTTTTTTAAAAGCCTCTTGCATAATAATTCCAAAATCATCCGACACACAAATGATCACGGCCTTATTAACATTTTCTAAAGAATTTTCCCCAATAGCAAATTCAATCATCTTTATAATTGCTTTGGGAAAAACCGGAAAAATCTTACACTCCGCACCACAACAGAATTTTTTTTGATTTTCACAATGGAAACCATCCACATCCTTCTCTGGACTAATAGCATTAATAATTTTATTTTTATCCAGTCCCTCTGGTAAGGGTAGCTGCACAATTATTCCGCTTATATTCTTATCTTTATTTAAATCTTCTATTCTAGCTAAAATTTCTTGTTCATCGATATTAGCATCGTACCTAAACAGTTTAAAATCCATTCCGATATCCCGAGCTGCTTTCTCTTTAAGCCCTACATAAATCTTGGAAGCTTCATCTTCACCAATCAAAAAAACTGCCAAAGTCGGTTTGGTTCCCATTTCTAATATCTTGCTTTTAATATCGACTAAAATATTATCCGCTATTTCCCTACCCCTAATCAACTGCATAATTACCTCACTTAAATTAAACAACTTAATTCTAACCTATTTTTATAGAAAAAATCAAATATTTTATAAAAATATTATCAAAAAAATTAATCCAACTATCCTAAAATAGTTGGACCAATTTAAAGAGAAAATATAGATTTAAGCATGCATAGCCGCCTTTAAAACTAATTTCTCTATTTCATTAAATAATTTCTGATTTTCTTTCAAATAAGCCTTGGCTTTTTCTCTACCATTGCCTAATTTTTCCTCGCCAAAAGTATATGAATTACCGGATTTTTTTATTACTTCCAATTTTACCCCCGTATCCAGTAAATCTCCCGAACGAGAAATTCCTTCATTGTACATAATATCAAACTCGGTTGTTTGGAAAGGCGGAGCTACTTTATTTTTTACCACTTTCACCTTTACCCTATTTCCCACCACCTGATCGCCGGATTTGATTTGGGCACTTTTTCTAATTTCAATTCTTACTGAAGAATAGAATTTCAAAGCTTGTCCACCGGAAGTGGTTTCCGGATTACCGAACATCACTCCAATTTTCATTCTTATCTGATTGATAAAAATAACCACTGTATTAGACTTACCCATTATGGGAGTTAATTTTCTTAGAGCCTGAGACATCAGCCTAGCTTGACGCCCCACATGATGATCACCCATCTCTCCTTCGATCTCAGCACGTGGTACCAGGGCAGCCACCGAATCCACCACTATCAAATCAACTGCATTGCTTCTCACCAAAGTCTCCACGATATCCAAAGCTTGCTCTCCGGCATCCGGCTGGGAAATTAATAATTCGTTAATATTAACCCCGATCTTCTTGGCATATTCGGGATCCATAGCATGCTCAGCATCTACGAAAGCCACGGTTCCCCCAGCCTTTTGAGCATTGGCCGCTATATGCAAAGACAGTGTTGTCTTACCGGATGATTCTGGCCCATAAACTTCAATAACACGCCCCCTAGGCACTCCTCCGATACCCAGAGCGATATCCAATGATATGGACCCTGTCGGAATAGCAGCTACGTCAACCTTTGCTATCTCTCCTAATTTCATTATCATCCCATCTCCAAATTTTTGCTTTATTTCCGCAACCACGCTATCTACCTTGCTTCCTTTATCATTTGTCTCATTCTCTACATTTTTTTCCTTCTTTTTTATTGCCATATTTTTTTAATTTATCGACCTCGACGGTTTCCCGGCACAGGTCACTTATTTATCTTCTTAATTTTAAACTATTTTCTGATAAATTCCAACACCCCGCAAATAAATATCTGGAAAGTTTTTTCCAATCGCATAAAACCTAATCTTTCTTTTTCTTCTTGTCTTTTTCCTCAGTTTTTTCCTCCTCGACGGTCTCAACTCCCAAAACTTCGCTTTGAGTCTCTGCTTCTTGAATCTCTACGCTATCCGATTCCGTCTGCGATTCATTCGTCGCTTCCTCACTCGGAGCATCATCGGCCTGAGGAGATTCTGAATTTTCTCCGACAGGCTGAGTTTCTTCCGGCTTCGACTCTTCCGGTTTACTATATCTAGCCTCCACCGAAACCGATTCAATCGCCTCTTTATTAAACTGATTAACACTTCTTGCCGTTATAATATTCACCCCCTCTTTCAAAACTATGCTTTCACTAAAAAAACCTTCTTCATCCACCAAAACCGGCTGATTGTTTATAAATAAATTATTACCGATATCGGTTCGCCCCTTGATTGTCACGCCACTTTCTTCAATTATTGAATTATTGGCCGGATTCAAAATTACCAACTCCGGATTGGAAACGAAATTATTTAAATTCAAATAAAGATAAAAAAGTAGACCCAAAAAAAATAAAGAAATAAAGAAAATGGATAAGATTTTGGGATTTAAGGAAAATTTGGATAAATTTATCTGTTTTGGTCCGTTCTCTTTCTTTTTATCACCGGCGATATTGTTTTGAATCCTCCTTTCCTTAATAAATGATTTTATCAAATAATCTTCATTTATACCGATGTATTCGGCAAAACTTTTCAAAAAACCTCGAACATAAACATCCGCCGGTAAATTATTATAATCTCCGTTTTCCAATTTTTCCAAATATTCCAACTGAATTTTAGTATTTTTGGCTATCTCCGGAAGGGTGATTCTTTTTTCATTTCTAGCCCTCCTCATCTTTTCACCCAAGGTCAGCGACTGGATTTTTTTTATCTTAAAACCGTTCATAAAAATTTCCCTAAAAAATTTAAATCTGCCACTTGTCTCTCTCTTCCTGACTCACCTCTTCGGTTTTAGACGAAGATTCTTCTGCTGTCTCCCTCTCACTTTCACCTACCAAAACTTCCCTTGGCTTAGCACCTTCACCCGGACCGACCATGCCATCTCTCTCCAAATAATCCAACAAACGCGCCGCTCGATTGTAACCGATCCTAAACCTGCGCTGAAAAAGAGAGGCTGAGGCCTTTCGACTCTCCAAAACAAATTCCTTAACTTCTTCATAAAGACTATCCTCCGCTTCTTCGCCCCCGTCAATTGAAAAATCGACTTGACTCAAATCGGTTCCACTCTCTTCACTTTTATCAAGAGGCAACAAATCCTCAGTTTCTTCTATTTCCCCCTTTTTACTTTCTCTGATTTCTTTTTCTTGATTAATAATATAACTCACCACTCTTTTAACTTCATTCTCGGAGACAAATGAATTTTGCAATCGCACCGGCTTGGGCGAGCTGCCCGCCAGAAACAATAAATCCCCTTTTCCCAAAAGCTTTTCCGCCCCCGGAGTATCGATTATGGTCCTTGAATCGATATAATTGTTTACATGCAAAGCGATCTTATTGGTAATATTGGCTTTTATTATACCGGTAATAATGTTGGCGCTCGGTCTCTGAGTAGAAATAATCAAATGAATTCCAACCGCTCTGGCTTTCTGTGCCAATCTGGCAATAACCGCCTCCACATCTTTTCCTTGAGACATCATCAAGTCGGCCAACTCATCTATAATAATCACAATGTAAGGCATTTTTATCAAATCCTCTTTTATACTTTCGCCCGTATCGGGATCAACTGTTGTTTTCTTGAGACCTTTTTCCACTTCCTCATTATAAGAATCCAAATCTCGAGTACCCACCGACTCCAATAATTTATATCGACGCTCCATTTCCTGCACCGCCCAGCGAAGCGCGTTGACTACCTGTTTATTATCAGTAATCACATTTGTGATTAAGTGAGGGATTTTATTATAAAGAGACAACTCCACTCTCTTGGGATCAACCAAAATCATCTTAAGATCTTCCGGTGAATTTTTAAAAAGCAACGACAAAATGATTGAATTAACACAAACGCTCTTTCCCGTCCCGGTGGCTCCGGCAATCAAAAGATGGGGCATATCACCCAAGTCAGCCACCACAAATTTACCCTCGACATTTTTTCCTAAAGCCAAAGAAAGTTTTGATTCGCTCCGCCTGAACTCCTGACTCTCCAATGCTTCTTTCAATCTCACTTTAATCGGTTTTTTATTGGGAACCTCGATTCCGATTAATGATTTTCCGGGGATAGGAGCCTCGATTCTAATCGGATGAGCCGCCAAAGCCAAAGACAAATCGTCGCCAAAAGAAACAATCTTGCTAAGTTTTACCCCGACAGCCGGACGAAAACTATACTGTGTCACCGAAGGACCGACGATACAACCGTTATATTCCAATTCTATTCCGAAATTGGCAAAGGCATCTTTGATAATATCGATTCGCTCCTCAATATTTCCGCCATCCGCTTCCCCCTCATAGTCGTCCAATAAAGTCAAAGAAGGTAAAATCCAATCCGAAACGGAAGGCTTTTTCTCTCTTTCCTTTTTCGGAGAAACCTTTTCTATTTTTTCAAAAGAAACATTTTTTATGTTATCTTCACCTTCGGTTTTTTTAGATTCAGCATCTCCCTCAGAATCATCTTCCTCACTTTCCAAATCGGACTCTTCTCCGATAAATTTGACATTTTTTATATTAAAATTCAAATCAGCCTCTTCGGTTTTTTCGACTTCTTCCGATTGAGAATCGGATTCATCTTCATTCTCGGAAACAACTTCCATTGTTGTCTTGTCTTCCATTACCACATTATTAATCCCCTCCTTGATAGAATCCGAATTATTTTCCTTTTTAATTTTTTTCAAAAAATCCCAAAAAAACTCTACGATCGAAAAATTAAACGCCACCATTATTCCAATCGCTAAAAATGAAATTAAAACTATAACTCCGACTATTTTGCCGGTTAACTTAATCAATCCCCAAGCGATCAAATAACCGATATAGCCCCCGCCTTCCCCGTTTTTGGCCACCTCCAACAAAACACTCTGATCGTAAAAAATATGAAAAAATCCCAATAAGCTGAAAAAAGCGACCGTCAAACCGGCAATTTTAACCACATAAATAACCGTTTTTTTCTTGAAAAGCAATATCACCATCGCCAACAACAAAGCCAACGGAAACAACCATTTCCCCCAACCGAAGACAATTCCGGCAATCTTATTCAAAAAAACCCCGAAAGCTCCCCCGGCACCGAAAAAACCGAAAGAAAATAGCACCGCAAACAAAAATAAAAGCACAATAGTAATCCCTCGCTTAACGCTGTTTTTTAGATTTAAAGCAAACTCTATCTTTTTTTCTTGATTTTCGTCTTTTAGCTCTTTATTTTCTTTTGTTTTTCTTGACATAATCCTTTTTTATTATTTTTGGATTTTTTAAAATTCAACGGTCAGCTCAAGCTCTTCATCCCCCCTCAAAACCTTCAAAACCGCTGTAGAATCTTTCTCGTATTGACTGATAAAATTTGAAAGCGGATGAGCGGAATCAATTTCATTTCCGTCAATCGAAATTATGATATCATCGATTTTGAGACCGGCTTTCTCCGCCGGACTTTTGTCAATAATCGCCAAACCCTGCTTGCCCGTAGCCGAATAAATCAAAGCTCCTCGATCAATTTTTAAATCTTTTAAAATCTTATAATAAGGATCCAGGGATAAATAATAAATTCCCAATCTGGCGGTTTTATCCAAACGATTCTCACTTATCTTCTGCATCAAATCCTTGACAACATTGATAGGGATCTGAAAAAATTGATTTTCTCCGCCCCTGCTTGCAAACATATTGATACCCAAAAGCTCACCGCTATAGTTGATAATCGGACCGCCGGCATAATCCCGCCCTCCGACAGAATCCACCCGCAAAACTCCCTGTAACTTCTCCGAAGAAGCAACTTCCGTTCCGGTCAAACTGAATTTTTCGTCAAAACCGCTCAACACTCCGTCGGAAAGATAAATTTTTTGCAGACCGGAAATCTCCCCTATCATTATAACTCTTTTTCCGAAATTTACCGCACTCGAATCAGCCATCGGCATCGTCGTTAAATTTGATCCCTCCGCCTTCAAAAAAGCCAAGTCGGTAAAATCATCCACCCCCAAAAGCTTGGCCTCCAGTATATTGCCTCCGTAAGTCAAAATCTTGTACTCAGCCTCTTCTTCAATAATATTAAACCGACTGGTCACAATCAATCCGTCATTGGTCAAAATTGTTCCCGCTCCGCTTTTTCCTTGCTGAAATTTTTCTTCCTCATCGACAGTCAAAACTTTTTTGACATTTTTATCCTCCGCTTCGACAGAAAAAGAAAAAACATCCACCACGGCGTAAATAGCGTTGGAAGAAACCTCCGTCACCGAATCACTCTCTCTAACCAAAACCCGCTCGGTCTTATTTATGATAGTGGTGCTTTTATCATCATTTTTAAAAATTCCCATTTTGGCAAAAAAATCATTCCTAATCAAAATCGGAGTCAAATATCGACCGAAAAAAAGACTGCCTATCCAACCGAAAGTCATCACAATAATCAAAATCGCAAATGTTTTTAAAATCTTTTTTTTCATACTGAGTAATTAAACTTAAATAAATTAAAATTAAATTTTTGTAAGCCAAGGAGAGCTATACAGAACGACCGCCGAGGTAAGCAGGAAAAAAATCAGATTGATAACCACTTTTCTAATCGATAAAATATTCAAAAAATAATTTTGGGCGATATCCCAGATTATATAATAAAACATCAAGAGAATTACACCCGTAGTCAGATAGCCGAACGGCCAAAAATTAACAATCCAAGCCATTTCCAAAGATACAAAGCCCAAAATCAAACTATATAAGGCGGCAATTTTTTTACGATTTTCTCCGATTAACAAGAAATATTGATAACTCATCAAGCCGATATTCACAAAATAGAAAACCATTAGTGTCCAAGCGGAAACGTCAAAATTCAAATAAACTCCGTAAGTCGCCGTAAAAAACAAGAAAGCTACCGCCATCAGAGACATCGCTATTACAGCCTTGGCTGTTCGACTGTCCGGCTTGGACTTTATCCGATATATCCCGAAAATCAAAAAATAATTAACCAACCCGGCCAAAATAACAAAAATCCTCCTTTCAATATCATAATCGATAAGATGCAGAATTGTCCAAGCGGAGATAAAAAAAATCAACCCAATATACCAACCGTCCCAAGTCTTGGCTGTTGGTCGAAAAGTCAAAAAGACATACACCAAAAAAACAAAAAACAAAAGCCAAAAAAAATTCCCGTAATAGGATATAAAACCCAGAATTAGGACGAAAAAAATAGATTGAAATATGGCGGGAAAATAAAAAAACACAAAAAAATAAAAATTACCAATTTAAAAAATCCGCTTCTAAAAAACCTGACTAACTCACATACGCTGTTGAAAATTTTTAACCGGCTGGAAACTATTCTTCAGTAGAAATAGCATTAACCGGACAAGCCTCCACAACTTCTTGACAATTGCAATCTCCGCACTCCTCCGAAATAACCACTGACTTTCCCTTTTCGGGATCTATTTTAAAAACTCCGGGACAAACTGCTTCACAAGTTCCGCATCCGATACACAAATTTTCATCTACTTTGGCTTTTGGCATACTTTTTTTCTGCTTTAAGGTGTTTTTTCACCCCAAAACATTAATATTAATTTTAAAAAATTATTTATTAAACATTCGATGTTTTCCGACGAAAAACCTTTTAAAAAATTCCCCATCGGCATTTCAATAATATATTAGCACATTTTCAGACACAAGACCAGTTCCATATATTAAAAAGGGTTTATTTTTTACAAAAAATTACCCTAAATCAAAAAGTCATATAAGAATGATCTCCCTGAAAATTTTCCAAAGCCTTTTTTTCAAATTCCTCCATGGATTTGTCCTTAAACTCCACCAGTCCGGTCTCTTTGTTCCAAACATAATCAGAAATTAAAACGCTAACCCCGGTCTCTTCTATTTTTTCACTCAACCATAAGGCAAAAGATTTTTTTGGGAAAAATATTTGACTGATATTGTAAGTTTTTTCGCCATCCGCCTCTTTAATCTCATTTAGCTTGACAATATGATAACCCAAACCGCTCTCCAACACATCGCTCGCTTTCCCGCTTTCCAACTTAATCACTCGATCCTTTATCTCTTTGGAGATCTGTTCCTCCTTAAACCAACCCAATTTCCCTCCGGAATCGGAAGTATTTCCCTCGGAAACCTCCTTGGTCAGAGTTTCAAAATCCTCTCCGCTCTTCAATCTTTCCAGTATTTTTTCCGCCTTCTGCTTGGAAGACTCCTTTTTTTCTTTACCGTCGTTTTCTTCCAACCATTTCATCAACTCATCTTTATACAAATCGGGCTTAACCACCTTATTTTTGAAGTCATCCAATGACCAGCCGTAAAGATTTTTTAGGCTCTCTTTTACCTCCTTTTCATTGCCGGATTCATTTAACTCGCGCAAAAGTCTTTCGCTCACCATTTTATCGCTAAGCGCTATCCCTCTGTCATGAGATAATTTTTCAATCATACGGTCCTCTATCATTTTGTTAATAAGCTCTTTTTCCCTTATTTTAAGCCTTTTTTTACCATCTTGAGTACTGAAATCGATTCGAATGCCCAGAGATGAAAAATCTTGTTTTTCGTAAAAACTCTTTATCGAAGCAAGATTATTGTTAATCTCCCCGATTGAAATAGTTTCTTTTTTATCAATAATCACCGCCGGTAGAAAAATCCGCTCATCCAAATATTTTGGCAACGTAAAAGAATCCCCAAAACGATAAATCGCAACAATCAAAACCGAGGAAACCAAAAATAAAAACAAAAAAATTCCTCCCACCAAAGTCGGCCATTTTATTTTTTTTATTTTATTTTTGAATAGTTCTTTTTCTTTACTCATTTTTTAAAACCCTGTCTTCTTGGAATAATATCCCACTTCTCTCTGTTAAAAACAAATTTCTTATTTCATTATGATTTCCCACCATTTTTTATAATTGGGCTTCTCCGTTTCATCGCCGAAACTTTCCGTAGTCGTTTCTTCGCCAAGCGTTTTTTTGGAATTATCTTCTTTTTCCGCGTTGGGTTGAACCACCACCACCTTTTCACCTTTATTTCTAAGATTCAATCGATCCTTGGCCACACTTTCTTTGAAATGATCGGATTTCAGATATTCGATTTTCTCCCTCAAAAAATTATTTTCCGAATTTATTTTCTCCGCCTCAGTTCGCAAATTTTCAATTTCCGCTTCAATCATTTTTGAACGCCGAGCCTCTTTGATCGCCGGAACAGAAAAAAAAGCCACTCCTCCGGCTATTACCAAAAAAACTGCTATTGAAATAACAACGCGCATTGAAGATAATTCTTAAAAAATTTTATTTATGTTTTAATATCCCGTAAAGGCCGGCAAAATCAAAAAACCGATCATTGACACAACCGCGATGACGGAAATAATTATCCAAATTATTCTGATTTTTTTTCTCATTTTTCTCATATCCTTAATTTTAAACGATTTCCGACAAAAAAACAATAGCGCCGGAAAGGGCTGTTTACCCCTTCCGGCTGAAAACTAACAGAGCTTGGCCATCTCCTCCCTTTTTATCTTTTCATTTTTTTTATCAATCTTCTTCGCCAGAAAAAAGGCGATTGAGATTATTCCAAAAAAAATAGCCAAAAACGTTCCTATTAACATATCCGCACCTCCTAATGATTGAGGAAGAAAAGATTAATTTTAACTGAAACACAAAAAAATATTTTTGTCAACAGATCCGCGGGATTAATTTGCCCCGCGGAGATTCAATTTTTCTCAAACTACCCAACTCCGTCCGGACAAAAACTCCTCGGCCCTTATCCACTTTTCCGATTACTCCGGCTTCTCGATTAAATTTTCTGAGAATTTTAATAACTTTATCAATATTTTTTTCCGAAACCGAAGCGATAAAACGCCCTTCGGAAGCCAGGGAAAATTTGTCCAAACCCAAAAGCTCCGTCACCGCCACCACTTCTTTCTTGTAGGGCAAACTTTTTTCTTCCAAAATTATTTTAACTTTCGACTTATCGGCTATTTCATTCAGATTGGCGGCCAATCCGCCCCGTGTCGGATCCTTGCAAGCATTCAAAAATTTTCCCACTGTTTCCAATTCTTTGTTTAAGGGCTGGCAATCGCTCCTGATTTTGGTTTGATAATTAAACCGCTGAGCCAAAAGCGTCACCGCGTGTTCCCCCAAATCTCCCGAGGAAATAATCAAATCTCCCGCTTTGGCTCCGCTGTTGGGAATTATCTTTTGCGCCAAACCTACTCCCGCCGTAGTGATGGCTATCTTATCAATTTTTCCTTTTTCGGTCACCTTGGTATCGCCGGTTACAACCGGCACGCCCGTTTTTTTTGAGACTGCTCCGATTGATTGCATTATTTTTTTTAAATCTTCCGCCGAAAAACCTTCTTCTATTACCAAACTCAAAGATATTCCGATCGGCTTGGCCCCCATTACTGCCAAATCATTAATCGTCCCGCAAATCGCAATTTTACCGATATCGCCTCCCGGGAAAAAAATCGGATCAACAATAAAAGCATCCGTGGTAAAAACCAATTTTTTTGCAAAAAAATCTGTCCCGAGCTCAATCGAGGAATCTCCCAATTCAAAACTCGCCCCATCATCTTCGATATTTTTCCACTTCGAAGATTTGGGAAAATTTTTTCTGATATTCGAAATAATCTCCGCCGATTTCAATCCGCCTCCGCCCATATCTAATGTTATATTGCTATATTGTTTTATTGTCATATCGTCTTTTTATCATAAAAATGATGCAAATTTAATACTTATACACGAATATGCAAATGTAATAAATGTTATTCTTTTGCTTCTGAATTAATTATTCTTTTTCTATATCATTTTTACACCTTAAATTCATCTTATTGCCATATAAGGATATATGGCAATCTTTATAAATATCTATAATCCAAATAAATCCTTAATAAATCGATGATGGGCATATTTGTCCAGTGAACTTGTCGAGTAACGATAGCGCCTGGAGCTCTTTTCTTTTTTATCTTCGCCCACCAAGCATTTTTTTAGCCAAGTAACGTTTTTCCCCTCGTTATTATACAGCCATTGCTCCACTCTCTGAATAGTATGACTGCTAGCTCCAACTTTTTCTCTTATATCCGAATAACTTTTTTTATTTAAAATCAACTTGGCAATCTGGATTCTTCTAGCCATCATCAATGCTTCGCTGGCTGTAAATAGTCCCAAAAGAAAATCGATTATTTCCTGTTTGGTTTTTAAACATTCAATAACTTCAAACATATCGTTTATTATTTCTTTCTTTTCTTTACTATCTATTTCGTGAGGTTTTATCTTGGACATATTTTTATTTTTTATCTCCGATTATTCATACATTCATATATTATCACAAAATGCCATATAAGGATATATGGCATTTATTATATTTCCAATTTAAATAGATTAAGTAGATAAGGTTTTATCTGTTGATTACTTTTTGTAATCATTATTATATTACTACCAATAATACGAACAATCTATTTTGCATAGCGAAAAGATACATTGCAGGCCCCCTCCACTGAAACCATGCACGGTCCGACCGGATTGTCCGGATTGCAAAATTTGCCGAACATGGGGCATTTTTGGGGATTTAAAATTCCCCGAATAACCTCTCCGCACTTGCAACCGGCCGGATCTTTGGATTTGGAAAAATCAACTTTACCCAAAATATCTCGATATTTTATTTTGGCATTAAATCTTTGATATTTGTTTTTGATTTCCAATCCCGAACCGGGAATTATCCCGAATCCCCGCCACTCCCCATCACTAATTTCAAAGACTTCCTGAATTATCTTCTGAATTTTTTTATTACCCCCCGTCTTTACCACTCGCGAATATTGATTAAGCACCCTCAAATCGTCATTTTTAATTTGATTGAGCAATAAAAAAATTCCCTCCAGCACATCTTGCATTTCAAAACCGGTAATTACTTGAGGGATTTTTAATTTTTGATAAGGTATCGAACCGATTATCGCACTCACATGACCCGGATCGATAAAACCGTCAATCTTTATCTTCTCGCTTCTAAGTAACTCCTCCATAGCCGGCAAAAATATTTTATGTGTCGAATAAACCGAAAAATTATTTTTTGCCAATCTCTCGACTGTTTGAATTGCCCAAGCGGTCATCGGCGTAGTCGTTTCAAATCCCAAACCGAAAAAAACTACTTCATTGTTCTTTCCCGCCAAATCCAAAACTTCGTCAACAGAATAAACAGCAAAAACTTGAGCGCCTTTTTCTCGCGCCTGATCCAAGCTACCGAAATATCCCGGCACCCGAAGCATATCCCCATAAGTGGCTACCGGAATTCCCGCCAAAGCCAAACTCACGATCGCATCGATATCTTTCTGGGCCGTTACGCAGACCGGACACCCCGGTCCGGTTATCAGTTTGACATTTTTGGGTAAAACCTCCCTGATACCGTAATGGCTGATTGCCTGAGTATGCGTCCCGCAAACCTCCATCAAATTCACTTCTCGCCCGATTTCTTTAGAAATTTTATTTATTTGAGTTATTATTTTTTGCATAAGACTATGCAGAGAATTAAATATTAAGAATTATGAATTATGAGAAAATCAATTCTTTTAATTAATTGGCATCGAATGAAATCTATTTTAACGCTATAAAATTGAATTTATTTACCGAAAGAATTCCTTTTTGTAATTGCTGTATAAAATGAAAACCCGAAGAAAAAGAAACTTTTTTGGGAGGAGTAAATACGCTATCTGCTGTCAGTTTAATGTTGATTATTTTACTTGCATCCCCCAGTTTGTCGTTCCTATTTTAGCGAATTAAAATAAAATCATTGAAAAAGTTTCTGCATAAATTAAAACAAAGTACTAATATAACTGCTCAACTAATCAACTCATTAACTATTTAATAATTTATCAATTTCTCCCACTGCCACCTCATCAACTTTTTCAATCGCAAAACCGGCGTGCACTATCACAAACTCGCCGATTTTGACATCACCCACCAAAGAAATATTGATTTCCTTTTCTATTCCGTCAAAATCCACTATGGCATTTTGACCGGTAATCTTTTTAATTTTTCCGGGAA
>JAVEQZ010000001.1:33638-37887 GCA_034007405.1 Candidatus Moraniibacteriota bacterium
CCGGCGTGCACTATCACAAACTCGCCGATTTTGACATCACCCACCAAAGAAATATTGATTTCCTTTTCTATTCCGTCAAAATCCACTATGGCATTTTGACCGGTAATCTTTTTAATTTTTCCGGGAAAAGCTAAACACATATTTTTATATCAAAAAACCATCAATCCTGTCGGGCTGCTCAAGCCTGATCCGGTTCCGCTGACAGTGGTACCGATAGTAAGCGGATAACCGCTGGCGTTGGCGCTACCGGTTGCATCCACAACATAAAGATAAGCTTGTCCGCCCAAAGAAAAAGAGCCTTGATTGAGAGTTAAAGTTAATCCCTCGCTGCTCCAACTGGAAGGAATTTGATTTTCACAATTTCCCCGACTCGACCAAGAAGAACCGGAGCAAATCATCGCCCGTTGCGGAGTGTTGTCCAAATAAATATCGTCCATCCAAACAGTCATATTTAGAGGCTCCGTTCCTCCCGAATCCCAACCCAAACTCCAAACTTCGTCAAAATCAAAAGAGTTGCAAAGATTCCAAACTCCGCTTCGCAAAGAATTTCCATTGACGGAAATTTCGTAAACCCTATTTCTTCCATCCATATAAACTTCTTGAAAATTCCATTGATCAACTACTCCCGGCCAATCATTCCAATAGCTTCCTCCGCTTTGTTGACAATATCCCTCATCGATCCTATAAACATAATTATTCATCTGCGTCCAAGAAAAAGTTTTATTGACCGGATCGCCGGAATTACTGAGCCTGACAAATTTGGAACTATGCCCTCCGGTCGTGGCTGTATTTGGATCAACACTCGGTTTAAACCACCAAGCCAAATATATTTTACCGGAATTGGCAATTGTTTTATTGTTGAGTTTTACTCCCATTCCCGTACCTTTGTAGACTTCGCCACCGAAACTGTTTCGTTGCGGATCGGTGGATTCCATCTTAAATAATCCGTCTTGATTTTCGGGCCAAGGATTGGCTCCGCCGGAAGGAATAGTGTCCCCGTCCGTCAAAGCTTGATAAGTAACCTGATTGTCCACCGTATCCCATAATTGCGGTCGCGCCTGATCTTTGGATCCGAAACCGCTTCCGTAGACAGTTATGCTCTGACCGTTGCCCAGTGTCCCGCTTATACTTTCAATAACCGGCGCACCCCAAACCAGCTCCGGCAGAAAAACTCCGAGCAAAAAAATCCAAATTAAATTTTTGTTTTTTGTTTTCATATCTTAATCTTACCAAACTTAAGCGAAAATTCAAAAAAATTTTAAAAATTGAAAGTATCGTCATCTCCGAAATAATTTCCGGTCTGCACTTCGATGATTTCCAAATTCATCTTTCCGGGGTTACCCAATTGATGCTTGGTGGAGTGCGGGATAAAAATACTTTCATCCTTACCTAAAAAAATTTCCTCTTCTCCCTTGATTATTTTGGCCGAACCCTTGATAACCACCCAATGCTCCACTCGATGATGATGCATTTGTTTATTGAGAAACTCTCCCGGATAAATCGTCAGTTTTCGTACCTTATGATGTGTCCCGTCAATCAAAACCTCATATTTACCCCAAGGTCTGTAAACAATCACATTATTATCCACCTCTTTCATTTTCTTACTTTTCAAAAAATCGACCACTTCCTTGACTCTTTCGCTCTCACCCCTCTTTTGAATCAAGATACTGTCATTGTTTTCGATAACGATCAAATCCTTCACTCCCAAAGTGGCGATTAATTTATTACTTTCGCTATGGATAAAAATATTTTCGGAATCAATTTTGACATGATTTTTTTCGCGGTCTTTCTTTTTCAAAAGCAAATCCGCCAAACTGTCAAAAGAACCGATATCGCTCCAACCGAATTCCCCCTCAAAAACCACCACTTTTTCAGATTTTTCACTCAAAGCGTAATCGATTGAAACCGCCGGCATTTTTTTGAATTTCTTGAGGAAATCAAGCTCTTTTTCCTTCATCAATTCGGCTATCTGCGGAGCGTATTTTTCCATCTCCTCCGTAAAAGTCCGATAATTAAACAAATACATTCCCGAATTCCAAACATATTTTTTTGATTTCAAATATTGCCGAGCGGTTTTTTTGTCCGGTTTTTCTTTAAACTCATCCACCTTGAAAAAACTTTTCACTTTCATTCCTTTTTTGATGTAGCCGTATCCGGTTTCCGGCTTGAGCGGAGTAATCCCGATTGTCCCGATATTATCCCCCACTCCCCGCAAAGCCTTCTTAACCAAAGCTAAGTATTCCTTGTTTTTTCCGATAAAATGATCGGCGGGTAAAATTATCACCGGAGTGGAATCTTTGATTTCCATTTTTTCATAGAGATGCTTCATTCCATAAGCTATTGCCGGCGCGGTGTTCAGACTTTCTGGTTCAACCAAGATTTGCGCTCGATCGAAATCCTTGCAAATTTCCTTAATTTGATTGAAAACATTAAAAAAATTTTTTTCATTGGAAATTAAAATAATATTTTTTTCCGGCATTATTTTTTTCATCCGCAAAAAAGTTTCTTGCAATAAAGATTTGTCACTATAAAGATTTAGAAATTGCTTGGGATAATTTTTTCTGCTTAACGGCCAAAGTCGAGTGCCCGACCCGCCGCATAATATCATACTGTACATATTTTTTATTCTTAATTATTAACCTTTTTAACAGCTCCGAAAAACCGAATTTTTCCCAAAAAATGATATAAAATTCGACCTCCGAAACGAATAAAACAATCTACCCGCGCAAAACTTCGGCTATCTTGACAGCGCAATCATCCCAAGAAAATCTTTTTACATTTTCCAATCCCGGCTTAACCAATCTTTCTCTGACTTTTTTATTATTCAAAATTTTAAAAACCGAATCGGCGATTTCTTCGGGATTTTGAGGATCGACCAAATAAGGCTTTATTTTTGTCCCGATTATTTCCGGAATGGAAGAATTATTGGAAGCGACAATCGGCACCCCCAAACTCTGGGCCTCGATAATCGGCAGACCGAAACCCTCGTACAAAGTCGGAAAAAGAAAAACATCGGCATTTTTTAAGATTTCCCGCTTTTCCCGATCTTCCACAAACCCCGACAGATAAATATCTTTTTTACAAAAACTTCCTTCAATATATTTTACAATTTTGTTGTAACCGTAACCCAACCCTCCCGCCAAAAGAAGTTTGTGCTCGATTTGATGTTTTTCCTTCAAGATTTCAAAGGCCTTGATAATGCGGATTAAATTTTTACGCTCCTCGATTCTTCCCAAAAACAATAAATATTTCAGATTTTCCAACTGATATTTTTTTAAAATTCTCCTTTTCCGACCGGCGGGTTTTTGTTCGGATTTTTCAAAAAAATATCCTTCATAGATAACCTCGATTTTGTGAGCGGGAATTTTATAAAGTCTTACCAAATCTTTTTTGGTGTTTTGTGAAACCGAGATGATTTTATCCGCCCATTGGCAAGATTTTTTTATCACTGTCCGCATATAAATTCTCTCCCATAGAGAATACGCCTCAGGCAAAAACTCGTATTCCAGCCCGTGGATAGTCACCACTGTCTTAAATCTTCTCTTTCTTCCCCGCAAATGATCACAAAGTTTCATCAACCATCCGGAGGGATGAATAATCGGCACCGTATGAGCCGGAATAAAAAGAACGTCCACCGGATGGAGGATCATTTCCAAAGATAAACCGAATTGGGTCCAAAATCTGGGCCACTTTATTTCCCGCACTTTCCATTTGGCGGGAAGTTTAAATTTTTTGACCGAATCATCGGTTTTGGGACGAGTATACAAGACCACTTCCAAGCCCGCCAACTCTTTTTTCAAATGATTTATTACCTGAAAACTGTATTCCTCTATCCCGGTCCTATTTTTGATAAATGCTCGCGAAGCATCAATACCTATTTTCATCTATTCCTTTATTTAGAGCTGATTAAAGTTTTTTTGTAAATCTCCAAATTATCCAAAGCCTTGCCGGTTCCTCTGGCTACGCAAAAAAGAGGATCATCCGCCACATAGCAAGGTACATCGATAGTTTTGGAAATTAATTTATCCAAATTGCGCAAAAGCGCTCCGCCTCCGGAGAGAATCATTCCTTTATCCATTATGTCAGCCGCCAATTCCGGCGGGGTATCCTGTAAAACTTTTTTGATAGCATTGATCACATCCCGCAATTCATCTTGCAACGCTTCCGTCACTTCATTGGAAGAAATCCGCACAATCTTGGGTAACCTACCCGATAAATCCCGCCCTTTTATATCCATATAATCCTCTTT
>JAVEQZ010000046.1:0-6295 GCA_034007405.1 Candidatus Moraniibacteriota bacterium
CGTTAGCTAAAATTATCAATTTTTAAATACTATGAGCAAAGATAAAAAAATTCAAAAAATTGTAGTGTCTGCCTTTATCCATAAAGACGGTAAACTGTTAATAGCACGCCGAGCAGATAAAGAAAGCTTTCTGCCTGGCGTTTATGAATTACCAGGCGGTAATATAGAATTTGGTGAAACTACGGAAGAAGGTTTAGCGCGTGAAATAAAGGAAGAGTTACATATTGACGTAAAAATTGGAGAACCGTTCTATGTTTTTACTACCATCGATAGTGAAACACAACACACCATTGAAATTGATTACTTTGCCACGCTAATTGATCATAACCAAGACATACAACTAAATCCCGAGGATCATTCGGAATTCCGTTGGGTTAGTCAGGACGATTTTTTGAATTTTTTTAAAGATAATAAATCAGGAGGTGAATCTGCTAAGAAAGGCTTTGTAATATTAAGCAAAAAAAATGATTACATCAGATAGCAAAGAACATCTGGCTCAAAAATTTATCACTTTTATATTATCGATAAATTAGACAGCTCTCTTAAGGATCAAAATCTTTACCTTACAATATCATTATGGCATCGGAAGTTGATAATTTTAATTTGCCCGAAGAGTGCAAAATGGGATGGGAACATACATCGGCTTGACTTATTTTTTTCTTGTAGTATATTTTAGTTGAAAGGAGATTGGCGCCTTTCTCGGTAAAATTGAATATGAATCAAGGTGGTCTCAATGCTTTTAAGGGGTCGGTAAGCCCGACTTCGCTGAAGCTACGTCGAGGCAAGCTAGATGGAACCGCGAGAATCCTCGTTCTAGCAATTTAAATTTTTTAGATTGTTTGGAATGAGGGTTTTTTTATTTTTTACCAAAATTTTAATTTTGTTATAAAAAATAAAAAATCAGTGAAATAATATTTTTAATTAATAATTAAATTTTCTAGCTAGTTGGCCGAAAAGCCGAAAAGCTAAAGAGCTAAAATATGCTTCTAAAAAAAGAAAGAGAAGAAAATAATATGATGGAAAAAATTGTTTCTTTTTGTAAGAGAAAGGGTTTTGTTTTTCCGTCCAGTGAGATTTACGGGGGATTTGCCAACTCTTATTCTTACGGACCCTATGGAACGGAATTGAAAAATAATATCAAAAAACTTTGGTGGAAAAAAGTGGTTCAGGAAAGAGAGGATGTGGTCGGAATCGACGGGCCGATTTTGCTTAATTCCAAACTTTGGGAGGCTTCGGGTCACACGAGCGGATTTAACGATGCGATGGTGGATTGTAAAAAATGTAAAAAAAGATTTCGGGCTGATCATGTAGTGGAGGAAGCGACCGGTAAGGATCTGGAAGGTGAGTTGGAGGAAATGACCAAGGTTTTAAAAGAAGAAAAAGTAAAATGTCCCGAATGCGGAGCTTCGGATTGGACCAATGTGAGAAATTTGAACCTGATGTTCAAGACCGAAATGAACGGATATTACGGAGATGTTTATCTGCGACCGGAAACCGCCGGAGCGATTTTTATCGAATTCAAAAATATTATCGACTCTATGAGGGTAAAAGTGCCTTTTGGTATCGGTCAGATCGGGAAAGCTTTTCGCAATGAAATTGTGGCTAGAAATTTTATTTTTCGTCTTCGCGAGTTTGAGCAAATGGAAATTGAATATTTCATCGATCCCAATCAAAAATGGGAAGAAATTTTTGAGGGTTGGTTGGTTTTTCAAGAGGAATTCGCGATGGCATTGGGCGCCAAAAAAGAAGACCTGAAGAGGTATGAGCATGCGCGAGAAAAACTTTCGCATTATTCCAGGAAAACAGTCGATATTGAATATAAATTTCCTTTCGGTTTTTCGGAATTATTCGGCTTGGCTCATCGAGGAGATTTTGACCTTTCCCAACACGCCAAGTTTTCCGGTAAAAAGTTGGAATATTTCGACGTCGAAAACAATCGACGCTTTATCCCGCATGTAATCGAACCGACTTTCGGATTGGACAGATGTATTTTGGTGACCCTGCTTTCCGCTTATAATGAAGAAAAAGTGGAAGAAGGAACTGAGAGAGTAGTGATGAAATTCCCCAAATACTTGGCGCCGATAAAGCTGGCTATTTTTCCTTTGCTAAAAAATAAGCCGGAGTTAGTCAAGAAAGCTCGGGAAATTTATGATAATTTAAAGGGTGTACATATGTGCGAATTTGACGATAACGGCAACATTGGCAAAAGATATCGTCGTCAGGACGAAATCGGAACGCCTTATTGCGTGACGGTTGATTTTGAAACCTTGGAAGATGATACAGTCACAATCAGAGAGCGGGATACGATGGAGCAAAAGAGAATAAAAATTGAAGAATTAAAAAATTTTTTGGAGGAGAATTTGAAATAAAAAATTATGAAAATTACAATCCTTGAGAAAAGATCCAAAACCAAGGCGGTAAAGGTTTTATTGAATGATAAATCGCCCGTCAGTCGAATTATAAGGGAGGATAAAATTGAATCACTGGAAATAAAAACACCTAAGAAGGATTTGATGAATAGAAGAAAGTGGATTGTTTTGGTGCGCTCGATTATTCGAGAAGCTAAAAAAAATAGAATCGAAAGATTGGAAGTTGATTGGGGTGACTTGATTAATTTCAATGATTTGGGGGAGGATTTGAGTCAGATTTTTGCGGAGGCGGTATATATGGCCGACTATGAATTTCGCAAATACAAAAGTAAACCCGAAGAGGGGTGGTTTGATTTAAAGGAGATACTGGTTGTAGTTTCAAAAAAGGACAAATCTTTCTCCAAGGCAAAGCTTTTAGAAGGAGCAACTATCGCGAGAAATGTTAATTTTTGCAGAGACTTGGCAAATACTCCCGGGGAAGATATGACTCCGGTGCATTTGGTTAATATCACCAGAAAAGCGATAAAAGGCAGAAAAATTAAAATGAGTGTTTTGGATGAAAAACAAATGCGGAGGAAAAAAATGAACGGGGTTTTATCGGTGGGAAAAGGGAGTTCTTTTCAGTCTCGTTTTATTATTTTGCAGTATTATGGTCAGGATATCAAAAAAGATCCGATTGTTTTGGTGGGCAAGGGTGTGACCTTTGATAGCGGCGGACTCGATACAAAGCCTCATCCGGCCGGATTGGATATGAAGATGGATATGAGCGGCGGAGCGGCGGTTATCGCTGCAATTTTAGCGGCTGAAAATTTAAAACTCAAAAAAAATATAGTGGCCCTTATTCCGGCAGTGGAAAATATGCCCAGTGGAGACAGTATGCGACCGGGTGATATTATTAGGATGATGGACGGAACCAATGTTGAAATAGGGCACACCGATGCGGAAGGAAGACTTATTTTGGCGGACGCTTTGACTTTTGCCAAAAGCTTTAAGCCGGAATATGTAATCGATGTGGCTACTTTAACGGGGGCGGCTATGGTGGCACTGGGAGAGAGGGCAAGCGCTTTTTTTACCGATAATGAGGATTTATCTCAGAAGGTCGGCGCATTATCTGAGAAAACCGGAGATTATATGTGGCGTCTGCCTCTCTGGGATGAATATGCGCAAGAAATAGAGAGTACCCATGGGGATATTGCCAATATTCGCACCAAAGGTTCTGCCGGGGTGGGCGGAGCGATTACCGCCGCTTTATTTCTAAAACATTTCGCCAGGGATTACAAAAATATTTGGATGCATATTGATATCGCTCCAAAAATGACAGCGGTTTTTGATGAGCAACTTGCCAAAGGCGCTATCGGCAGCCCGGTACGCTTGTTGATAGAGCTGATAAGAATAAATAAATAATTTTGTAAAATTAAGAATATGGAAGAAGAAAACAAAAAAGAAGATGTGCTGGAATTGATGCGGAGTTATGAGTTGATTCTCAAGGATTTGTATGAAATTTTTTCCGAAAAAATTTCCGAGGAAAAAGAATTTTGGAAAAAACTATCGGAAGAAGAAAATAAGCATGCTTATTGGTTGGAGGTTCTGGGTGCCAATATGCGAAGAGAGAATATTTCTCTCAATGAGGATAATCGTTTCAATGTCCCCTTGATAAAGAGCAGTTTGAAACATGTGCAAGAAGCGACGGAGGATTTTAAAAATATGGAAAAGATAGATTCTTTTGATGCTTTAAATTTTGCCGGCGATGTCGAAAACTCCATGGTGGAGAAGAAATTTTTTGAAGTTTTTTACGGACAGAGCGAAGAATTTGATCGAGTGATGAAATTATTGAAAGAAGAAACCCGAGAGCATAATCAGCGGATTATGCAGAAACTCGAGCAAGAAAGAAATAGATTTTGATGAAGGAAACGGTTGGTGGGCAAAAATCAAGGGAATGTTTGAATAAGAACTCAAGAATTCCGGTGAAATAAAAAAAGAATTGATAATTTAATGAGAGTGTTTTTGTTTTAAAAAATATTTCTTTATTTTTTAAGGTGGGACGATTCAGATTTAAACTCCCGAATTTTTATTTGACTTTTGATAAAAAACTGATATAATAATTTTACTGCCAAAAAAGACGCAGTTTTTATTTTTGATTTAAATTTTATGGATATAAGAAATATCGCCATTATCGCGCATGTCGATCACGGCAAGACAACTATTACCGACGCAATAATGAAACAAACCGGAGCAGCCGGTCAGGATGACAGTATGGATAGTAACGCGCTGGAAAAGGAGCGGGGCATCACAATTTATGCTAAAAACACCTCGATAGTCTACAAAGATACCAAAATCAATATTGTGGACACTCCCGGACATGCCGATTTCGGCAGTGAGGTGGAGCGAGTTTTGCGAGCAATCGATAGCGTGGTTTTGGTCGTGGATGCACAAGAAGGACCGATGCCCCAAACCAGATTTGTACTCAAAAAATCATTGGAATTGGGACATAAGCCGATGGTGGTAATTAATAAGATTGATAAGCCGGCGGCCAGACTCGGGGAAGTGGAAGATGAAATTTTTGAATTATTTTTAGAATTGGGTGCAACGGATGAACAACTGGAATTTCCTATTATTTATAGCATCGGCAAACAAGGTATTGCCAAAAATAAACCCGAAGATAACTCTAGCAGTATGGAACCGCTTTTGGATATGATATTGGAACATGTGCCTGCGGCTAAAAATGATATGAGTGTACCTCTTCGCTTGCAACCTTTTTCATTGGCTTATGATGACTATTTAGGACGCTTGGCAGTAGCGCGTATTTATGAGGGAGTTTTGAAGATGGAACCGGTTTTTATAAAATCAGAGGGCAAAGAAACCAGAAAGGGAAAAATTATTAAAATGTTTTCTTTTGAAGGGACAAAAAGAAAAGAAGTTTCGGAGGCGGTGGCCGGAGATATTGTGATGATTGCCGGGATTGACGATATCGATATCGGAGAAACTATTTGTGCTCAAGAAAACGCCGAGGCTTTACCGGCCATTACGGTAGATGAGCCAACTATTGCTTTGGAGTTTTTGGTAAACAGCTCTCCTTTTGCGGGAAAAGAAGGTGAATTTGTGACCAGAGAGCAAATCAGGGAAAGACTAAAAAAGGAATTGGAGATAAACGTGGGATTAAAAGTTGATTTTACCAGTGATAATTTTACCGTTTACGGGCGAGGAGAATTGCACGTGGCCGTTCTTTTGGAAAATATGCGGAGAGAGGGTTTTGAGGTACAGGTTTCTCAACCCAGGGTAATTATCAAAGAAGTGGATGGGACCAAGATGGAGCCGTTTGAAGAGTTGACGGTGACTGTCCCAAGCGAGTTTTCCGGAAATATTATTGAAAAATTGGGTAAGCGCAAAGGAATTATGACCGATATGAAACAAGCTACCGATGGGACCAGAATGCTATTTGAAATTCCTACTCGAGGAGCTTTGGGTTATAGAAATGAATTTATCGTGGATACTAGGGGAGAGGGAATTTTATCCAGTCGTTTTTTGGAATTTCGTCCTTATGTGGGTGAGATTAAAAAAAGAGCAGTGGGCTCGATGATTTCCGGAGAAACCGGTAAAGCGCTTGGATTTTCATTGTTTAATCTTCAACAGAGAGGAACACTGTATATCGGAGCCAGTCAGGATGTTTATGCCGGCCAGGTTATCGGTAATACCTCCAAGGGGGATGAAATGACAGTTAATCCCATTAAAGGAAAACATCTTACCAATATGCGCGCCAGTGGAAGCGATGATGCGATTAATTTGGTGCCACCGATTGAGATTACGATTGAAAAAGGCTTGGAGATAATGGCTGAGGATGAATATTTGGAGATTACTCCTAAAAATGTCAGACTTAGAAAGCACTTTTTAACTGAAGCGGATAGGGTAAGGGCGGGGAGGAAGAATAA
>JAVEQZ010000046.1:6395-7766 GCA_034007405.1 Candidatus Moraniibacteriota bacterium
AATAAAAAAAGTAAGTACTCGAGTACTTACTTTTTATTTTTAAATATTTCCTTAAACCGCCAATTTTAGCAATTCATCTCTTTTTTCTTCCATTAGTTTTTGATTGCGGGCTTCGACATTGAGGCGAATAACCGGTTCGGTATTGGAACCGCGAAAGTTAAAACGCCAGTCGGCAAAATCAATCGAAATTCCGTCGGTTTCATCAATTTTTATCGCTCCTTCGGAATAGATCTCTTTGGCTTTTTGAATCACACTTTTTACATCACTTACTTGAGAATTGATTTCTCCGCTCACATAATATTTATCCCAAAACATCTCATGCATAATTTCAGAGAGTGATTTATCTTGAGTGGAGAGGAACTCCAGCATCATCACCAGAGGAATCATGCCGTTGTCGCAGAAAAAATAATCACGGAAATAATAATGAGCGCTCATTTCTCCGCCAAAAATAGTGTTTTCTTTGCGCATCCTTTCTTTGATAAAAGAGTGTCCGGCTTTGGTGGCGATATCGATGCCTCCATTTTCTCTGACAATATCCTCAATCGCCCAAGTCAGACGAGTATCATGAATAATCGATTCGCCGGTGCTCCTGCTTAGGAATATTTTGGCCAAAAGGGCGGTAATAAAGTAACCTTCGATAAATTCTCCTTTCTCGGTAAAGAAAAAGCAACGATCGGCATCGGCGTCCCAAGCCACTCCGAAATCGGATTGAGTATCGATGACCAGTTGAGAAAGTTCGGCTCGATTTTCCGGAATAAGCGGATCCGGGCGACCCTTGGGAAAATTTCCGTCCGGTGTGTAATTTAATTTTTCAATCGAGATATTTGTTCCTTCCAGTAATTTATCCAATGCTCTTCCAGCTACACCAAAATTAGGATTGGCGGCAATTTTAAATCCGCCTGCATCGCTATGCGTAGCATTGCGGGCAGGATTCTTAAATTTTGAAAAATCGGCAAAAGTTTTTATTTTAGTCACATAATCATTTAAAATATCCTTCTTTTCAACAAGGGCTTCATTTATATTTCCTTCCAAAAAAGTTTCATTCAAATCCATTTTCAAAGCCATATCTCTAATCTCAAAGAGTCCACTATCAGAGGAGATCGGCCTAGAGTCTTCTCGGACAAGTTTCAAACCGTTGTATTCTTTGGGATTGTGTGAAGCGGTTACGGAAAACCCGCCGGCATAACCGTAATGAGCTACGGAAAAATAAAGCATATCAGTGGAGATTTCTCCCACATCGATCACTTTTATCCCCAAATCGGTAACAGCTTTGATAGCGGTTTTTTTGAGTGAGGGAGAGGATAGTCTAACATCGGAACCGATAACCACTTCGGATGGTTTTACAAAATTGCAAAAAGCTTGCGCGATTTT
>JAVEQZ010000047.1:0-7681 GCA_034007405.1 Candidatus Moraniibacteriota bacterium
TATCAATTTCTTCCTGACTAGCCACACTATTTTTGAAAGTATTATCTTGATTTAACGGATCTTTGATTTCTTGTTTTTTTTTAAAAAAATAAAAACCAACCCCAGCTATCAATGCAACTAGAATTATAGATATCAATATGATTATTGATTTATTTTTCATTAAATTTATAGATAATTTAGTTACTTTAACTTGTTTTTAAGTTAGCATCTGTATGCTTATTAGTCAATAAAAATACACATTTGTAAAGAGGAAATGAAAATGTCCGCTTTTGTCGGAAAATGTTTCGTTTCCGGGGAGCGTTTTTATGTATTTTTGGGAGTGAGTGATTTTCCTCCATATAAATAAAAACCCACCTTTCCCTAAGGGAGAGGTGGGGCTAAATAAATTTCAAGCATACGGTTTATTTGGCTAATATGACTCTAACAGTCTTTAAATTACCATCTCAAAATAACAATGTCAAATTGTTGTACAAGATGAATACATAGGTGACAAGTAGCTGATTTTCATGGGTGTTTGGCAATTTAACGCTTCATGCGGTCTTTTGAAATTGTAATTAAATTTAGATTATTCGATCGCATAGATGATGAAAATTAGGTAATTAACATTTGATTTTAGCAAACTTTATTATATTTTACTAAATTTATAGTGTTACTTATGCATCTCATCTTCTTCAATTAAATCACCGCCTCAGCTAGACTTTTTTTATTCTTTATTTTGAATAAATAATTCCCGAACAGGATGCCAAACGTAAGTTTTATCTTTTTTTCTTGATTCTTTTGGTGTTAGCCTTTACTATGAAGATAAATTTATTTTAGTTTTAAATTATGATTATCTTAGGTATCGAAACATCCTGCGATGAAACCGCCTTGGCTGTCGTTCAAAAAAATGGCGATAAAATAGACGTTTTATCAAACATAGTCTCCTCTCAAATAAAGTTGCATGCGCCATTTGGCGGAGTGGTGCCGAATTTGGCCGCTCGGGAGCATTTGAAAAATATCATTCCGGTTCTCGAATCCGCTTTGAAAAAAGCCGACAAGAAACCCGCCGATATCGATCTGATTGCGGTCACTCGCGGACCGGGTCTCATCCCGGCACTTTTGATCGGAGTTCAATTCGCCAAAACATTGTCTTATGTCTGGAAAAAACCGCTTCTTGGCATCCATCACATAGAAGGCCACATTTTTGCCAATTTTCTCAAAAAATCAAATCTCGAATTTCCGGCCATAGCCTTGGTGGTCTCCGGAGGACACACTCAAATTGTCCTGATAAAAAAAATGTTTGATTATCAAATAATTGGAGAAACCTTGGATGACGCCGTCGGAGAAGCTTTTGACAAAGTCGCCCGTATGTTGGGATTAAATTACCCCGGCGGACCGGAAATTTCCCGTTTGGCGGAAGAATTCAAAAAGGAAAACAGCTCGGCAAAAATAATTTTGCCCCGACCGATGTTAAATAGCGCTGATTTAAATTTTTCTTTTTCCGGACTCAAAACCGCCGTTCTTTATCTCATTAAAAATTTCCGTCAAGACCGCCGTTTGAGCGCCGAAGACCAATTGCCGGAATCCTTTATAAGAGAAGTTGCTTATGAATTTCAAGAATCCGCCACCGATGTCTTGATCAAAAAAACCCTCCAAGCCGTGCAACATCATCAAGCCCGAACAGTTTTTCTGGCCGGAGGAGTTTCGGCCAATCAAACTTTGCGCGACAAACTGAAATCTCAAATTGCAAAAAAACTCCCCCAAACCGAATTCATCCTTCAACCGGTTGAATATTCCACCGATAATGCTACAATGATAGCGATAGCCGGGGCCTATCGCTGGGAAAGTTTTTCGCCCGAAGAAAAAAAGGTAGCCGAAGAAAATTGGAGAAATCTCCAAGCCGAAGCGCAGATTAAACTTGGTTAATTTTTTAAAAATAAAAAATATGATTGGAGAACCAAAAATGGGAAATTTTGAAAATGAAAATCCGCATAAACCCGAAAAAGAAACATCTGCCGAAATAGAAAATGAAGCGTTACCTTCGGAAGATTCTTCGGGAGATAATAAAAATAAACCCGATATATCAAATTTAATGAAAACACCGGAAAAAGGAGAAATAGTCCATGAGTGTCTTGAATGCGGAATATTTTACGGAGAAAATGCCGACAAAGGAGAAGCGGTTAAAAATAATGAACTACCCGATTTCACGATATCACACGGATTTTGTAGCAAAGAATGCACGAAAAAACACCTCGATAAAGCTTTCAAAAAACAATAATTTTATTTTCTATCGGGCGGTTTGGCTTTAGCCAAACCGCCCGCTTTCTTTTTTTAATTTATTTTTATCCTTGAAAAATATCCTTTATATTGATAGTATAAAGATAAGAAAAAGTTTTCCAAAAATCCGAAAAATTAACCCATAAATTTGCAAAAATGAAAAATTCAGAATTGCCAAAAATATACTCTCCTCGAGAAACGGAAGACAAAATCTACCAGATTTGGGAAAAATCCGGTTTTTTTAATCCGGATAATTTAAATCTGCCCGAAGACGCCAAAACCTACACTATCGTACTGCCTCCGCCCAATATTACCGCCAAACTGCATCTTGGACACAGCGCGATGCTGGCAATCGAGGATTTGTTGATTCGTTTTCACCGTATGCGAGGTTACCGAGCGCTTTGGGTTCCCGGCACCGATCATGCCGCTATCGCCACCCAAAATGTGGTAGAGAAAAAAATATACAATGAAACCGGCTTGACTCGGCATGATTTGGGCAAAGAAAAATTTTTGGAAAAAGTTTGGGAGTTCCTCAAAGAAACTCAATCCACCATCTTATATCAAACAAGAAAAATGGGCTCTTCTCTGGATTGGTCCAGAGAGGCTTTTACTTTGGATGAAGACAGAAAAAAAGCGGTTACGCGTATGTTTGTCGATATGTATAAAGCCGGAATTATCTATCGCGGAGAGAGAATTGTCAATTGGTGTCCCCGCTGTCAAAGCACCTTGGCGGATGACGAAGTTGAACATTTTGAACAAACCGGAAAACTCTACACCTTCCGCTATTGGAAAGATTTTCCCATCTCCATCTCCACTACCCGACCGGAAACCAAATTGGGCGATACGGCTGTGGCCGTCAACCCCCGAGACGAACGCTATCGAGAACTTATCGGCCAAGAATTCGAAGGTCTTTTTTGCGGAATAAAATTAAAAATAAAAATAATCGCCGATCACGAAGTGGATATGCAATTCGGAACCGGTGCCTTGGGTGTCACTCCGGCCCATTCGATGGTTGATTGGAAAATGGCCGAAAAAAATAATTTAGCTATAGTTAAAGTAATTGATGAGGAAGGTCGGATAAATTCTCAATTCAAAAAATATTCGGGAATGTCCGCCTCCGAAGCGCGAGAATTAATTGTCTCGGATCTTAGAGAAAACAATCTTTTGGAAAAAGAAGAGGAAATCAAAAATAATCTTTCCGTTTGTTATCGTTGCGACTCGGCTATCGAGCCGTTACCGTCCAAGCAATGGTTTGTAGCAGTCGACAAACCCGTGGAAAAACTGCAAAACAAATCTCTCAAGCAAAAATCAATTGAATTGGCCGCAGAAAAACAAATAAAATTTATCCCCTTTCGTTTTACCAAAAGATATCTCGATTGGATGGAAAATCTCCATGATTGGTGTATCAGTCGTCAAATCTGGTTCGGTCACGATATCCCGGCCTATTATTGCGAATGCGGTGAAGTAATCATTAGCGAAACTAAACCCGAAACTTGCCCCAAATGCCACTCCACCAAAATCACCCAAGATGAGGATTCTTTGGACACTTGGTTTTCTTCGGGAATGTGGACCTTTTCCACTTTGGGCTGGCCGAATAATTTCAAAAATGGAGAAAAATACGGCGATCTCAAAAAATTTCACCCGACTCAAGTATTGGAAACCGGCCATGAGATACTCACTCTTTGGGTTAGCCGGATGATTATGATGAGCCTTTTCGCCCTGGGAGAGACTCCTTTTGAAAAAGTTTACCTGCATGGAATGGTGGTGGATAAATTCGGAAAAAAAATGAGCAAATCCAAAGGCAACGGAATCGACCCTCTGGATGTCATCGATAAATTCGGGACAGATTCGGTTCGCCTCTCATTACTTATCGGCGCCACCGCCGGTAATGATTTGCGCCTAAGCGAAGAAAAAATAGAAGGTTTTAGAAATTTCATCAATAAGATTTGGAATATCAGTCGCTTTATCCTAACTCAAACCGAGACTGATTTAGAATTACCCGAAACTTTAAAAGAAGAAAATCTCACCCCGGCCGACAAATGGATTATGCAAAAATTCCGCCAACTTACTTCCGAAGTGAACGCTGACTTAAAAAATTACAAATTTTCACCGGCCGGAGAGAAACTGATCGAATTCACTCGCAATGATTTTGCCGATTGGTATTTGGAGATAGCCAAATTTGAAGAAAACAAGACTGAAAAAATATTTATTCTCAGAAAAATTTTGGAAGATTTACTAAAACTCTGGCACCCGTTCATCCCCTTTGTTACCGAAGAAATTTGGAGTTATTTGGGAAAAGAAAACTTGCTCCTGATTGAAAAATGGCCCAAAGAAGAAAGTCAAACTGTCTCATCCCCGAAAGAAAAAACCGAGTCCTTTGAAGAGGTAAAATCGATTATTGTCGCCATTCGCAACCTGCGAGCGGAAAACAAAATCGAACCGACCAAAAAAATAGAGGCGCTGATCTACGCCGGAACAAAAACAGAAGCTCTCAAAAAATCCGAAATTTTGATAAAAAACTTACGCACCGGAATAGAAAAGTTATCGGTCACCGAAAAAGGAACCAAACCGACCGACGCCCTCTATGCCGTTGTTGAAGGAATTGAAATATATCTAATCAGTCCGATCGACAAAAAGAAAGAAAAAGAGAGATTGGAAAAAGAAACAGAAAATCTCCGGAGCTATCTGAAAAATCTGGAAGCGCGACTATCCGATAAAAATTTCCTAAACAAAGCGCCCGCCAATATTGTCGCGATGGAAAAAGAAAAACTGACCAAAGGGAAAAAATCTCTTTCAGAGATGGAAAAACATTTGGAAAAATTAAAATAAAAAAAGTAAAAAATGTATTTTAGAAACGCCATACAATCTTTTTTCTGGGGAATCATCACCGCCGGAATGTCTTTGGTTTTACAATTATTCATTATTTCCTCATTTCTTTCTTTTTTTCAAACAGATCAAGATTCCGAAAAGATTATGAATTCTTTGCTATTTCTGGTAATTTACGCCTTCACCGAAGAAGCTTTGAAATATTTCATCATCCTCAAAAAAATAAATATCCTTTCTTACGGAAAAACTTTTTTGCTCAATCCCTGGATCGCCGGCATCGGATTTTCTTTGGTGGAAATATTTATTATTTACCAAAGAAACATCAATGAAAACATCGGTCTCTCCCCGGGAGAAATTTTTCAAACCGCCCCGTTGCATATTTTAACTTTCGGCTTTTTGGGATATCATATCGCTATCAAAGATAAAAAAGGCCTCGATTTATCCGCTCTTTTTTGGATTTTTATAATCCATTTAAGTTATAATTATTCCGTCATCAATTTGGAAAAATTCAGTCCCTATATAAACTTCTCCATAATCGCATTTTTGGCAATTCTTAATTTTTACTATTTTTTGACTATAAACAAAAAACTTGCCTCGGATTAAAAAATACCCTATAATTCTAAATGTAAAATGTAATTAAATCGTTATTTTAACTTTGTCTCTAAAAATAATCAACAAAATAAAAATAAAATTATGACCAAAGAGAAAAAATCATTTATGGAAAAATTAATCGGCTCCAGAAGAGTTGAAGATGATATCGATCACTCTTCCAGACATTCCATCCACCCCACCCCTGTAGTCGAAGACGAGTTTGAAGATATTTCCATCCCGGAATCACGAATGGAAACAAGTCAAAATAATTTCTCGGATAACTGGAGCTCGGCGCAAAGCATGGAAAGTGATGAGTCCGGAGACGGACAACTTACTATTGATGTTTATCAAACCGACGAAGATGTTGTCATCAAATCAACCATCGCCGGAGTCAATCCCGAAGACTTGGATGTTTCCATCAACAATGATATGATTACTATCCGCGGAGAGAGAAAATTCGAAGAGGAAGTCAGCGAAGAAAATTTTTATTACCAAGAGTGCTATTGGGGCAGTTTTTCCAGATCGGTTGTTTTGCCTGTCGATGTAATCGCGGAAAAAATCGAAGCTTCTCTAAAAAACGGGATTTTGACCATTCGCCTACCCAAAGCCGACACCAACAAGACCAAAAAAATAAAGGTTCGCGGATTTTAACATTAGAAACTATTTAAGTTTAAAAAATTCTCTTTACCAAAACTGCTAAATTAATTTAAATAGCAGTTTTGTTGTATTATCTCATTTTGATGCAAAAAGAATTCCCAAAATTGAAATATTACTCTGCAGGGATATTTTTTTTATCCGCAGGTTTTTTTGCAATTCCCGCAATGGCCTGGGAACCTCGAGAACTTAAAATCGAATTACCCGATCAAGAAATATCCATTTCCGACACTGAAGTTTCCGCTTGGTTTATCAATCGCCCTTTTCTCACTTACGCTCCGGGCGACTTAACCGAAATAGAAAATATCGATTTCTGCCCGGATTCAAAAATAATCTGCGCTCTGACTGTAAATCAAAGAAAAAAATATTCCGTTCGCAAAATAGAAACCCAAACCTACGACAAAAAAGAAATCGAACTTTCTCTGGAAAAAATCGCCGAAAAACATAACAAGGCCCCCGTTAACGCTTCTTTTTTGGTGGAAAACGATAAGGTCTCCACCTTTTCACTCAGTCAAGACGGCTACGCCCTGGATAAAGAAAAAAGTCTTGAAGAAATCATTCGCTTTATTTCCCAAGACGAAAACGAAAGCAATCAAATAAAACTGGTTTTTGAAACCGTCACTCCGGAAGTAAAAGAAAACAACGCCGAAGCTATGGGTATCAAAGAATTAATCAGCGAAGGAAAGTCTAATTTTACCGGCTCCACCGCCAGTCGAATCCATAATATCAAAGTGGCTACCGAAAAATTCAACGGGCTACTGATCAAACCCGACGAAGAATTTTCTTTTGTCAAAAATTTGGGCGAAGTGGATGGAGAACATGGTTACAAACAAGAATTGGTTATCAAAAAAGGAGTGACTGAACCGGAATTCGGAGGGGGAGTTTGTCAGGTTTCCACCACCGCTTTTCGGGCCGCTATCAACGCCGGACTGGAAATAACCGCCCGTCGCAATCACGCTTACCCCGTCCATTACTATGCCCCCCAAGGTATGGATGCGGCCGTTTATATCCCCAATCCCGATTTAAAATTCAAAAACAACACTCCCGGCTATATCTTGATAAAAACAGAATTGAATTTGGAGAAAAAAGAATTGATTTTTAAATTTTACGGCACCAATGACGGCAGAAAAGTGGAGATTGAAGGTCCCAAAGTTTTATCCCGAGAATCGGATGGCGCTATGAAAACCGTTTTTTATCAAAAGGTTATTGCGGAAAATGGGGATATCTTGATAGATGAAGATTTCAAAAGCAACTACAAATCACCCAATGACTATCCTAAGCCGGGCGAATTCCTAACTTCCAAACCCAAGGACTGGTCCAATAAAGAATGGGCTGAATACAAAAAAGATAACAA
>JAVEQZ010000048.1:0-7222 GCA_034007405.1 Candidatus Moraniibacteriota bacterium
TGCGGTACTCTCGAGATGAGAGAAGACGTGTTTTATGGTTGACAATAATGGCGTTAAGTGGAGGATTTTTGATGCAGCTTCATACGGTTACTTTGGTGGCGGTGCCTTTGATATGGGGAATTTATTTTATTTTTCAAAAAAAGAAAATAATTTGGAAACACTGGGTGATTTTTTGGGCGGTTATGGGGATAATGTTTTCTCCTTTGATTCTTAACGATCTTTTAACCAAGGGAGAAAACATAAAAGAGTTTCAAAAAGCTTTCGTTTCCAGAAGCACTCGGGATGAAAATCCCACTCTGAGTAAGTCGGTTTTTATGAACATTTATAATACCACCCGAAATTATTCGATTATTTTGACCTCGCAAAATTATGTAAAGGATTTGAAGCGAGTGGACAGCAGTGAAAATTTGAGGGAGCTTATCGTTCAAAATAAAAGCGAGATTAATTCGGTGGCGGCCTTTTTATTTTTCGGATTCGCTTTCGGGGCCGGTTTGGTTTTGATTGTCTTTTCTATTTTGAAAACAAAAGAGGAGTGGAAACGTAATTTTTTGGTTTTGATTTTTATAACTCAGGCGGTTTTTTTCTTGATTTTTATGCCTTTGGCTTTGCGAATGGATTCCCGCTATTTTTTTCCGGTGGCGATAATGCCGTTTGTCTTTTTGGGTATGATTTTTGAATTTATGGAAAAGACTTTTTGGCGGGGGAAATTTTTGGCGGGTATATTTTTTGTCTTGCTTATATTTTTGAATCTTAAGGGAAATTTTCAATGGCTGAGATTATTGGAGAGTTATCAGTATCGGGACGCAACAAATGAAGAATTTATTTTGGACAAATATTTTATTATTACGATGGCTCAATGGGAGGGGATAGTCGATAAGATTATGGATATTTCCGCCAATCAGTCGAAAAATTTGTATGTCGATTCAACTCCTTTTCACACCAGACCTTTGATTTACCTCTTGGAAATGGGAGAGAAAAAGCCGGTCAGAAATATTAATTTGGAAAATCTTGATCCGGAAGGAATTTACTTTGCTTTGCGGGAAAGTCAGGACATTGCAAGCGGGAGAAAATTGCCCGCGGGTATTTCTAAAAAATTTGAGATTAAAAATCGTTATAACTTCGGATCGGTTACTTTATTTGAGCTTCGACTAAAAAGTTTCGCCGGTTTGACGAAAAAAGAAAAATTCGATTTAATGAAAGAATCAAAATTTCCCAAATGTTATGAATTGAATTATGATATAGAGGCTAGGAATAAGTGCTTAGTGGAAGACATTTCTTATTTATTTAGTTTTAAAAAATAATTAAAATAATATTATGTTGGATATAAAATTTATCAGAGAAAACGCTGATTTGATAAAAGAAAATTCAAAAAACAGATTATCCAAGGCGGATATCGACAGTTTTTTGGAGCTGGATGAAGAAATCAGAGAAAAGGTTCTTAAGCTGGATGATTTGAGGGCGCAAAGAAATTTAGCTTCCAAAACCAAGCCCACCGCCGAAGAAATAGAAAAAATGAAAAGGGTGGGCGAAGAAATAAAAACAATTGAAGAAGCTTTGATTCCTTTGAGACAAAAACATCGAGAAATTTGGTTGGCTATTCCCAATTTAACCCATCCGGAGGTGGCAGTGAGTTTGGACGAAGATGATAATCCGGTTTTGGATACTTTTTTGGAACCGACCAATTTTGATTTTCCTCCGAGAGATCATGTAGAGTTGGCGGAGATAAATGATTTAATTGATTTCGAAAGGGCTACCAAGGTTTCCGGCGCAAAATTTTATTATCTGAAAAATGAGTTGGCCTTGATCGAGTTTGCGCTGATTCAATATGCCCTTGAGATTGCCACAAAAAAAGGGTTTACTCCTTTTTCTACTCCCGATTTAGCCAAGCGAGAAGTTTTGGAGGGACTGGGCTTTAATCCGCGCGGAGAATCCACTCAGGTTTACAATGTGGAAAATTCCGATTTGTGTTTGGTAGGTACCGCCGAGATAACTATGGGTGGTTATCATAAAGACGAAATTTTGGAAGAAGCGGAGTTGCCCAAAAAATATGTGGCGGTATCGCATTGTTTTCGAACCGAAGCCGGAGCTTATTCCAAATTTTCCAAGGGAATTTTTCGGGTGCATCAGTTCACCAAAATAGAAATGTTTCAATATGTAAAGCCGGAAAAGAGCGAGGAGGCTCATCAAGAGATGCTGAAAATAGAAAGAGAGATTTTTGAGGGACTGAAAATTCCTTTTCGGGTTATCGATCACTGTACCGCCGATTTGGGTACGCCGGCCATTCGGACTTACGATTTGGAAGCTTGGATGCCGGGCAAACCCGGCAGAGATGAAAATTTGGGAGATTGGGCGGAGATTACTTCCACCTCCAATTGCACCGATTTTCAAGCGCGCGGTTTGAATATTAAATATAAGAAAGAAGATGGTAGTAAAGAATTTGTTCATATGCTTAACGGGACCGCAATCGCTATAAGTCGAGCCTTGATTGCCATAATGGAAAATTATCAGCAAGAAGATGGATCTATCATTATTCCGGAAGCTTTGCGTCGCTGGATGCCGGGAAATATCGGGGTAATTAAGAGATAGAAATGTAGAGACGAGGCACTGCCTCGTCTATGGTGACGTATCTTTTTTGAAATTATATGACCAATAAGTTTAAAAATAAATATAAAATAAATTCTGCTCGTTTAAAAAATTATGATTATTCTCAAAATGGAATGTATTTTGTTACTATCTGTACTAAAAATAAAGAGGATTATTTTGGTGAAATAGAAAATGAAAAAATTAATTTAAATGAGGCGGGAAAAATTGCTAATAAATATTGGCTCGAAATTCCGAACCATTTTCCATCTGTAAGATTGGGTGAGTTTATAGTTATGCCTAATCATTTGCATGGAATTATTGAAATTTTTAATTATATAGACGAGGCAGTGCCTCGTCTCTACACCGGACAGTATCCTTTAATGTCAAGGATATCGCCTAAGGCAAAATCTCTATCGGTTGTGATTGGCTCGTTCAAATCCATTGTTTCCAAAACTATCAATAAGCAATTGCCCAACCTTAAATTTTTCTGGCAACCTCGATTTTATGAACATGTTATCCGCAAAGATGAATCTCTTAATAAAATTCGTGAATATATAAAGATTAATCCGAGAGAATGGAAAAAAGATAAAAATAATTTAGAAAATATATTTATGTAAGATTAGGCAGTGCCTTGTCTGTACCTCTAGAAAGAATATGAAAACAAAAACAAAAAACAATTTAAAGTTCCCAAAGGATTTTTTATGGGGAACAGCGACTTCAGCTTACCAGATTGAGGGCAATAATTCCAATTCCGATTGGTGGCGTTGGGAAGAAATGGGAAAGACCAAAGAAAAATCCGGTCGAGCTTGCGATTATTGGCACAAATTCAAAGAAGATCATAATCTTTTGGAGGAATTGGGAGTAAATTCTTATCGCCTCTCTTTGGAATGGGCCAGTATCGAGCCGGCGGAAAATTGTTTTTCTCGGGAAAATTTGGATTATTATCGGAAAATTCTCAAGGATTTGAAAAGTCGAAAAATAAAAACAGTGGTAACTTTGTGGCATTGGACCAGTCCGCTTTGGTTTGCGGACAAATACGGATTTCATCACAAAAAATCATCGGAAATTTTCTCTCGTTACTGTCAAAAGGTTCGGGATGAATTGGGGGATTGGATTGATATTTATGTGGTTTTTAATGAGCCGATGGTTCCCTTGGGAATGGGTTATTTGGGCGGGGCTTTTCCGCCGGGGTACAAAAATCCGTTTAAATTTTATCGGGCGCTTAGTAACATCGCTCGCGCTTATATCAAGGTTTACGAAATCATTCATCAAAAATATCCCCAATCGCAAGTTGGAATTAGTTATCTCTATAATTGGTATGAAGAAAAAGGTTTCGGTCCGGTCGGTCTGTTAAATAAAATAAGCCAATGGTTCCGGATTGATTTGTTGGGAAATAAGATAAAAGATCATCAAGATTATATCGGTATTGATTATTATCGAATCGGGAGGATGAAATTTAACCGGAGAAGGATAAAATTGGATGCCAAAAATCAAAACTATTTCGGCTTTACCGTTGAGGAGGATAAAAAGAATGTTATGAAATGGATTACTTATCCCGAGGGGATTTATAAAGTTTTGAAAGAAGCGCAGGAAAAATACAAGCTCCCGATTTATATTTTGGAAAACGGATTACCTACCAATATCGGCTTGGATGATTGGCAAAGAATTGATTTTATCGAGAGTCATTTGAAATTTGTAAAAAAAGCTTTATCGGAAGGGGTGGATGTCAAAGGGTACTTTCATTGGTCCCTTTTGGATAATTATGAATGGCTTTACGGCTATGGACCTCGTTTCGGCTTAGTTGAAATCGATTACAAAACTTTGGAGCGAAAGCCGAGAAAAAGTTTTTATACTTATGGTAAGATAATAGCGGAAAATTCTAATTTGTCAGTCAGCGAATCAATTATGCATACTGAATAAAATTATAAAATTAACAAAAATTCAATGTCATCGGTCATTAGGTTAATAGTCATCGTGAGAAATACTCGATTACTGATGACTCGATGACGGGTGACTTTTTTGATACTTTTATGTTAACGTGCTGACGTGTTTTATGTTATAATGTTTATATTGGATTTTTCGAAAAACGAAAATAAAAAATAAATGGAAAATGAGGTTTTGATAAAATTGAATAATGTCGAATTGACTTACAATGACGGAAAGCCCAATGCCTTCAGGGCTTTACAAGGGATAAATCTGGAAATAAAAAAGAATTCTTTCGTGATTATTTTCGGACCCAGCGGTTGCGGTAAGTCCAGTTTGCTCAATGTTATTTCCGGCCTGGAAAAGCCCGACAAGGGAGACGTTTTTGTTTCCGGCAATGATCTTGTTAAAATGAGCCAAGGCGATCATGTCAAATTTCACCGAGATACAATCGGGATGGTTTTTCAATCCTACAACCTCATTACCACCTTGAGCGTTTTGGATAATGTGGCTATTCCGCAAGTTTTTACTTCCAATAGAAAAAGCGCCCGTGAAGAAAAAGCTTTGAGTTTGTTGGAGAGATTTGGCATTCGTCCGCAAGCCGATAAATTGCCTTCGGAATTATCCGGCGGTCAGCAACAACGAATCGGAATTGCCCGGGCGATTATTAATGATCAGCCGATAATACTGGCTGATGAGCCGGTGGGAAACTTGGATTCCAAATCTGCCAATAATGTGATGCAGATAATGAGCGAACTTAATAAGGATGAAAACAAAACCATTGTTATGGTTTCGCATAATCCGGAAAATATAATCTGGGGGGATCATATCATCTATATGAAGGACGGAAGGATTATCAAAGAGGACATCAAAAATGCGCTGGGTGAGACTATGAAAATTCGAAAAGACGAGGAGGATGAATTTACCAAACTGGAGGCGATGTTGAGAAATTTCGAAGGTTTAAGCAGGGAACAGATAAAAGTCTTGGTCACTCCGATGAAGTCCGAGATTTTGACTCGGGCGGTGATTATCGATATGGATGAAAAACAGATTGAGGGATTGGAGGAAACTATTCGACGGAGAATTCTTAATACCATTACACCGGGAGAGTTTTTTGAAAAATTGGATAAGACCGACGCGGATGGAGGAATCGATATGGATATCAGAACAGCCCATCGAATTGCGAAGAAAGTTGAGGATGTTATTGCTTTGGCTCATATTGTAAACGATAAGTATTTGGAAGACGATGATTATAAATCCAGGGCTGTTTTGAAATATCTCCTAACTCAAGATAATATCAAAGTGGCTCCAAACCAAGTTGAGAAATTAAAGGAATTGATAATCAACAGGATTACTATGCGCATTGATCGTTCCGTTTTTCGGGATTTATTGGATAAGCCTATTATCGATAACGGAGCCGGCTTTAATCGTAAGACTGCCAAAAAAATCGCCAAGACTCTGGATATGATTTTAATGATCGGCTACGGTTCCTAATTTTTTAAAAGTATTTTATGCTACCAATCGATACAATTAGAATCTCCGCCCGTTCTTTCAAGAATAATCGCTTGCGAACTTTCTTGACTATTATGGGTATCAGCGTCGGAATCGCTTCGATTTTCTTTTTGGTTTCTTTGGGCTACGGTTTTCAAAAAGTTGTCCTGGAAAGAATCGCCACCAGTGATTCTCTGTTGTCTTTGGATGTTTATCCGGAAATCGGCCAAGACGGCAAAGCGAATGTAATCCTGAGTAAAGATTTGGGGGAGATTGAAAAAGTCGACGGAGTAGATAAAACCGCCCCGATAATCACCCAAAAATTCAAGATTCACAGCGGTGAATATACTACCGATGCCAAGGTGAATATTACCGATATTGACTTTTTTCGATTGGAAGGGGTGGTGGTGCAGGATGGGGATTTGATGCAACCGGGAAGTAAAAACGAAGCGGTGGTCACTACCGCCGTTTTGGATTTATTGCATATCGATAGTGCCAAATTTGAAGGGGCGGAGATGACCATTGATATTTCCACGTTAAACGAGGAAGAACGAGAAAATGTCAGGGATGAAAAAATAACCGAAAAAAAATATAGAATAGTCGGCTTGATAAACGATAAATCGAAAGCCAATGTTTATATCTCTAATGATTCGGTTGCCGATCTAGGCTTCAGTTATTTTAATCGGATAAAAATCAAAGTTGATTCCGAGGGACAAATTGATCCGGTTAGGCGAACTTTGATGGAGAAGGGTTATATGGTTTCAGCCATTTCCGACACAGTTGATCAGACTCGCAAGATTTTTAAAGTGATTCAAATCGTTTTGCTTTCTTTCGGAATGTTGGCTTTGGTGGTTAGTGCAATCGGAATGTTTAATACTATGACTATTTCCTTATTGGAAAGAACTCAAGAAATTGCTATAATGAAATCGTTAGGGGCCTCCGCTTTGGATATTTGGAGTATGTTTTTGACAGAGTCTCTTTTGATCGGTTTTTTCGGCGGAACCTTGGGAATTGGAATTGGATTTGCCGGGACGGAGTTTTTTAATCTTTTGCTCAATTTTGTGGCCAAAAACTTCGGGGGAGTGAGTGTCGATCTTTTCTATATGCCCCTTTGGTTTATTTTGTTTATCGTGGTTTTTTCTACAATTGTGGGCTTGGTGACCGGATTTTATCCGGCCAAAAGGGCGGCCGCCCTCAATATTTTGGAGGCTTTGAGATATAAATA
>JAVEQZ010000049.1:0-7046 GCA_034007405.1 Candidatus Moraniibacteriota bacterium
CAAGCGCTGGAAACTCCCAAAAAATGAAAAATCGAACCCATCCAATTGCAATCTCTTTTGGCCAAGTAGTCATTGACTGTCACCACATGCACCCCTTTGCCTTCCAAGGCGTTGAGATAAATCGGCAAAGTGGAGGTCAAAGTCTTTCCTTCTCCGGTCTTCATTTCGGCGATCTTGCCCTGATGCAAAATTATCCCGCCCAATAACTGAACATCATAATGGCGCTCTCCGGTTATCCGGCGAGAAGCTTCTCGTACCACCGAGAAGGCTTCGGGCAAAAGTCCGTCCAAAGTTTCACCTTTTTTGAGACGCTCCTTAAATTCGGCGGTTTTGCTTTTTAATTCTTCTTCGGAAAGTTTGGAAATTTTTTCTTCCCATTTGTTTATTTCATCGACTAATGGTTGCAGTTTTTTTATTTCTCGCTCATTGGAACCGAATATTTTTTTTAAAAATTTCATAAATCTCTGTTTTAATTTAGGTTATATTTACCAGTTTTTTAACTATTTAAGTATATAAAAATAAGGCCTTAAAGTCAAAGGAAATATTTGATTTATTCAATTTTTACGTAAAAATTTACTTACCTGCTAAAGCTTATTTAAAATAAAGAAGGCAGCTGAAAGAAAAATCGTAATGAATGTAATAGACATAATTATGTCTAACTTACCAACATTGCCTTCATTTGTCTTATTCATGAGTCCCTGCAATGCCCTAAATGCTCCTATTAAGAAAGCTGTGCTCATAATCAAATCAATCACAAATTGTACGGAAATCTCATTCATAAAATTTATTTTTTATTTAAATAATTTTTAAAATAAAAAATCTTTCTTCCTCGATCATTCTAATTACAATAGTGAGGATAAGGACAATTAATTTTATATATAATTAAACCAACTATCGAAGACATAATCACTACTGCTAAAACAAAGAATAATAAGTTTCTATCAAACTTACCGCCTATCAAGAGGCCGCATTTTTGGCCCTTCAGCAGCATCGCATCTCTAATATAAAACAATAACCTAATTAAAACAATAAATAATATATTTAATAGAAAAAATATTTTAGCTTCTTCGGCATCATTATTATAAAAAAAACAAAACATATATATTGAATTTACTATCAGCATCACATACTTTGAGTGTAATGATATCCTGATTAATTCTTTATTTTCTTGGCGTAATTCTTGAAAAGAGATAATCCCAACCAAAAGGTTTATTGCAAAAAATGGCAAATAAATAAACAACATAAAAGTTGCAGCTATTTCATCCCAACCACTAAACCTTGGGTTAGTAGATATATAAACAAAAAAAATTGCAAAAAGTATAATTGGAATAATTCCGATTATTAAATCAACTCGAGAAATTATCTTAAATACAATATTAAAATTTTTAATATTTTTTATTTCACGAATAAAATAAAATCCCAATAAACTCAACAGGGAGATGGAAAATATATGAAGAATTATTTTTTTGTACATTTCCGTATCAAGCCCCTCATAAATAATGATTTGATAAAATAGATATACTGTAAAAATAAACAAAAATATTTTTATATAATCTTTTGCAAAATTTACATATTTCTTAATGTTATCCATAATTTAAAATTATACTTTATTATACATCTAATAATATCACCTGATAGAAACTCATTCAAGTAAGCAATAAAAAAAATAGAATTAACCCCTTCTGGGGTTAATTCTATAGAACTGGGACAATTTCATCTAGCGAATAATCCCAAGTGACCGTTCTTTTTTCTAGACATTCCATCGCCTCCCTTCTTAAAAGCGACTCTGGATTTATATCGTTTGGGAGATTTATCCGGAGATCCGGCATAAATTCCAAATTTCTTAGCCCGCTCGATCAATTTTTTATCGGCAGTTTTCAACGAAACTCTGGCGCTGGGGCTTTCAATCATCAATCGAAAAATAGAATTCAAAATCCAAAAATTGGCATTTTTTCTACCATGCCGAATTAAAAAATGGGGGTGAGGGTCTTGCTTCTCTCCGATAGATAAGAAATTTTTCCCCTTATTGATTTCGACTATGCCACTCAATTCATCATCGAAAAGATCCCTCAAGGTTCCCAAAAAAAATCTGGCGTTATAGCCTCTCCGCGTTCCCCTTTCCTGGGCTATTTTTCGCAACTCATGCATCACGGAAAAGGGAATATGAAAATGAGTTCTAGTTGTTTTTCGCTGGCGTTGCAGATATTTTGGATCACCAATAAAAACATTGGTATCGCAAACAGAAATTCCCTTCACACTCTTTATAGAAAAATTCTCTGCACTCATGAAAGCCTCCCTGTTCGGTTAACTTAAAAAGCCTTTCCTCACGGAAAGACGTCCTCACTTATTTCAAAGTACTTTTCCTCCTCTATCTAAAAACTAGCACACTAATTTAATTTTGGCAAAAGTTTTAAAAGCTTAATTTTAAGAATCAAATCAAACTTTTAAAACCTCAAAAATCGCAAACTTAATGTTTTTTGGGTCTCAATATTATCCAAGCAATCAATCCGGCCAAGGTTATCCCTATCAAATCAAAGCCGATATCTGAAATTTTTCCTTCCCGACCGGAAACAAAAGTTTGGTGAAATTCATCACTGAAAGAATAAATCAACGCTATCGCTCCGGAAAAGAGAATAACCTCCAACCTCGTCCGAAAACTCCGCAAAAAAAGATTGATCAATAAAATCATCAAAATAAAATATTCCGCCACATGCGCCCCTTTCCTCTCCAAATAAAAATACAATGACGGCTCGCTTATCGAAACCTCCCCCTTCAAAGAAGAAAAATAAAAAATTACCCCCATCCAAAAAACAACCGGGATAAAATCAAAACCCGAAAAATTAAAAAACTTGTCCTTTCTCATTTTCCGGTTTTGGAAATTTCTTTGGTTAGACGATACAAAGCATAAAAAGGCAACCACAGCCAAAGAGTTTTCTTTAAAAAATTGTCTAAAAATGAATTCATAAATCTAGTCTATCACAATTTTCTTGTTTTTGAAACCGATTTTGACAGGCTGATCTTTTTTAACTCTGTCTTCAATTATTCGCAAAGCTAACTCATCCAAAATCTCGTTTTGAATCACTCGCTTGAGCGGTCTGGCGCCATAAGCCGGATCAAATCCTTTTTCGGTCAGATACTTCTTTATTTCGGGAGAAAATTGAACCTCAATATCTTTTTTGAGCAAACGCTCTCGGACAATCGCCAATTGTAAATCAACGATTTTTTCCAGCATCTTTTTGTTAAGCGGATGAAAAATTATTATCTCATCCAAACGATTGAGAAATTCCGGCTTGAAATTCAAGCGCAATTCGCTCAAGACTTGTTCGCGCATTTCGGATTCGCGTAATTTTTGTTTTCTTTCTTTATCCTCCTTGAAGCCGAGTGCATCATTTTTGTAAATGATATCCGATCCGACATTGGAGGTCATAATAATAACCGTATTTTTAAAACTGACTGTCCGACCCTTGGCATCCGTCAAGCGACCGTCATCCAAAATTTGCAAAAGAATATTGAAAACTTGAGGATGAGCTTTTTCCATTTCATCCAACAAAATAACGCTATAGGGCTTTCTGCGGATAATCTCGGTCAATTGACCTCCTTCATCATATCCGACATAACCCGGCGGTGAACCGATTAATTTGGCGGTGGAATGCGCTTCCATAAACTCGCTCATATCCAACCTAACCATCGACTTTTCATCGTCAAAAAGCGCCACCGTCAAAGCCTTGGCCAACTCGGTCTTGCCCACTCCGGTCGGACCGAGAAAAATAAAAGATCCAATCGGTTTGCCCTCCTCGGCAATTCCCGCTCGAGAACGACGCACGGCATTGGCTACCGCCTTGATCGCTTCCTCCTGACCGATTACCCTCTTGGCTAAAAATTCTTCCAATTTGGCCAATTTTTTGATCTCGCTTTGCAACATCTTGGAAACGGGAATACCGGTCCAGCGCGCCACCACTTGAGCAATATCTTCTTCGGTAATTTCTTCTTTCAAAATAGCCCCTTTAGCTTGTAATTTATTTAATTTTTCTCCCTCTTCCTTAATTTTCTTTTCCAGCTCGGGAATTTTTCCATAGCGAATTTCCGCCACCTTGTCCAGCTCGCCGTTTCGCTCCAAAATCTCCGATTCCGATCTGAGTTTGTCTATTTCTTCTTTATGCTTACGGGTAGCGCTTATCAACCCCTTTTCCGACTGCCATTGTAAAGTAAGTTTTTTGGATTTTTCTTTGAGATCGGAAAGTTCCTTGGCTATTTGAGTAATCTTTTCTTGAGCCTTACCGTTTTTTTCTTTCTTTAATGCCTTGCTTTCAATCTCTAAACGACGAATTTTTCTCTCCAACTTGTCCACCTCGGTCGGACGAGAATCAATCTCTATTCGCAAAGAAGAAGCCGCTTCGTCGATCAAATCAACCGCTTTATCCGGCAAAAACCTGTCTGCAATATAACGTTTCGATAACTTTACCGCCGAAACAATCGCTCCGTCGGTAATTTTGATGCCATGATGCAATTCATATTTTTCTTTAATTCCGCGTAAAATGGCAATCGCATCCTCCTCGGAAGGCTCATTGACCAAAACCGGTTGAAAACGTCTCTCCAAAGCGGCATCCTTTTCAATGTATTTTTGGTATTCCTTGAGAGTTGTCGCTCCGATTGTCCGCATTTTACCTCGTGCCAACATCGGCTTGAGCATATTGGAGGCGTCCAAGGCTCCCTCGGTGGCTCCGGCTCCCACCAAAGTATGTAATTCATCGATAAAAACAATATATTTACCGGCGGAACTTTCAATTTCTTTCAAGATCGCCTTGAGTCTTTCTTCAAACGAACCGCGAAATTTTGCTCCGGCCAAAAGCGCTCCCAAATCCAAACTGACAATTTCTTTGTCTTTTAGATTTTCGGAAATATCTCCGGTTACGATTCTCTGAGCCAAGCCCTCTACAATGGCGGTCTTACCGGTTCCCGCCTCTCCGATCAAAACCGGATTATTTTTGGTTCGACGACTAAGCACTTGAATGACTCGACGAATTTCTTCGTCTCGACCGATCACCGGATCAAGTTTTTCTTCGCGCGCCAACTTGGTCAAATTGACGGTATATTTTTCCAAAGATTGAAATTTTTCTTCCGGGGTGGCACTATCGACTCTTTGATGCCCTCTGGTCTGAGATAAAATCATTAAAACTTTGTCATAATCGACTCCGAAATTATTCATCAATTTATCCAACGGCGGATTGGCCAAAATCGCCAAAAAAATATGCTCGGTAGAGACAAATTCATCTCCCATCTTTTGCATTTCTTTCTCCGCCTGATCCAAAACCCTTCCCGCCAATTGAGTGATGTAGATCTGGCCGGGAGAAGGATTTTTTATTTTGGGCAAAGAATCAATTTCTTTTTCCAAGGCGGTTTTTAACTTTTCATTATCCACTTCCAATTTTCCCAGAACTGTAAAAACAATCGAATCGGTCTGTGAAATCAAAGATGCCAACAAATGAACTCCGTCTATCTGGGTCTGACTTTTTCCCAAAGCGATTTCCTGAGCACCGCGAATCGCTTCTTGACTCTTTTGGGTAAATTTATTGATATCCATATATTTATTAATTAGTCCAATAGCTTTTCAGCCGGTGGCTAATTGGAAAAAATTATTTTAGCCTGTTTATTTGGTTTATAATTTTACAATTCTCAAATATTATCTGAAATAACAACTTTACAAAAAGTCCAACCCTCCGTACGAGAGTTGGACTCTCGCAAGAATCCGGATTTTTCTTTTACTGCTTTTTTTCTTCCAATTTCAGTCGCATTTCTTTTTCCTCTCCCTTGCGCCAAATTTTCAGAGTTATTTCTTCATCGACACTCATAGAAGAAATCATCGAATTGATCTGATTGTCGACATCCACTTTTTTACCATTGATTTCCAAGACAATATCGTTTTCCAAGAGACCGGCTTTATCGGCCGGCGAACCGGGAATTACCGCGAAATCGGTTATTTTTTCTCCTCGAGAAATCAAGGCTCCGTAATTATAGGGTAAGTTATTCTCTTTTTGAATTTCTTCATCCAACATTATATATCTTATCCCGATAAAAGGAATCGAGATTTTACCGCTGGTTTTGACTTGTTCAATAGTCTTTTTGATATCATTGACCGAAAGAGCGAAGCCGATGTTTTCCGCTCCTTGCGCCACCGCCACATTGATACCGATAACATTACCCCGGATATCCAAAAGCGGACCGCCGGAATTGCCGGGATTGATAGCTGCATCGGTCTGGATAATATTACTCAATTTTTCGCTGTCTCCGTATCCGCTCCCGGCGGTTACATCCCGCTTCAATCCGGACACGATTCCCAAACTGACACTATTGGAAAACTCACCCAATGAATTTCCGATGGCGATAACCGATTGACCGACCTTGAGCGCCTCCGAGTCTCCCAAGTTCAAAACGGGAAAATTATCTCCCTCCACCTTAATGATAGCGATATCCAGTGAAGGATGACGAGCCAAAACTTGGGCGCTATACTCTTTTTCGTCGGAAGTAATGACGGTATACTCGGCTTCGGTATCGCTAACCACATGTTTGTTGGTGACAATCATCCCGTCTTTGGAAACAAAAAATCCCGATCCTCCGCCCACTTTTTGTTTTTCGGTTTCTTGACTGGATTCATCTTCATAATAACCGAAAGGATCAAAGAAAAAATTAAATCCGTTATTTCTGAATTTGGGGACGTCTTTGGTTATCACAATATTGACCACTCCGGGAGAAGTTTTTTCCACCACATCGATAACCTCCGACTCTTCTCGATAAACGTTTCCGCTTTCGGTAATTATCCCGTTTTTATCTATTTTAAAGCCCAGACTCTTGCCCACTTTATCCTTCAAACTATCGGACAAAGCTCCCGAAAAACCGCCGGCGATAAAACCGAAAAATCCCCCCAAAACGGAAGACAGAAACATTCCCAAAATTATTATTATCCAAATTTTGAGAGAAATAGAATTTTTTTGCCTGCCGGCTTCAGTCGGCTCTATTTTTTCTTCCTTCTTATCAATTTGCGCTTCTTT
>JAVEQZ010000050.1:0-6898 GCA_034007405.1 Candidatus Moraniibacteriota bacterium
AGCCAGGGTTTCATATTTAACCTTAGCTTCGACCACGGGAACAGCCGGGAAAATATTCAATACCATGGCGCCCAACATCGCCCAGGCCCAAAATCTCCCGATTTTTCTTTTTTTTGTTTTCATTTTTCAAAGTTAATTAATTATCGTGTCTCATTGTATCACAAAAAATTAAGATAAACCAAAAAAAATAAAAGTAAGTACTTGAGTACTTACCTTTTTCCACTTACCATAAGAATATCTACATATTTATCGACCAAACTATTTATTTTTTAAAACATTTTTAATAATACTCTCATAAGCCAAAATGTAATCCCTTGCCATCTTTTCAGCTGAAAATTTTTCTTTGACTTGGTTGTGACAATCAATCCTATTGATTTGATCGATTAATTTAATCTTTTCTGAAGCCTCTTTAATATCTTCACAAATAAAACCAGTTTTTTTATCAATTATAATTTCAGGTACTGAACCACGCCTCATTGCAATTACTGGAGTCCCACAAATCATTGCCTCAGTAAAAAACAATCCAAATGGCTCCTCCCATTGAATTGGGGCAATTAGCGCCTTGGCGTTACATAAAAAATTCACCTTTTCGTTATGATTAATTTCTCCAATAAACCTTATTTGCTCCCCATCAATAAGCGGACTAACTTTACTCTCGAAAAATTCCTTATCCACCGCATCTACCTTAGCTGCCATCAAGAGTTTAACTCCAGCTTTTTTAGCAATCTCGATTGCTTGGATGGGTCCTTTTTCCGGAGACATTCTACCCAAAAAAGCAAAATAATCATCAGGACTTTCATTGAACTTAAACTTATCTATTTCAATTCCGTTATAAACATTAGCAACAAAGTTTAATTCCGCCATGGGCTTCCTTTGACTTAAGCTTATACTGATAAAGTTAGAATTAGCATAAGCCCCGTAAACCTTTTGCTGATAATCAACATCCAAAGGACCATGTAATGTGGTCACTACAGGGGCTCCTAGCAACTCTTGAAAAGGGAGTATTCTCCAACCGATATGATTATGAATAATATCAAATTCACCTTTATTCAAATAACTGACAACCCTTCCAACTCCCATATATTTGTATGCATTTCTCAAATTTAAATCTTGGGCCTCAGGATTAGAACGAATGGATTTATCAAATATTGCTCTCAATTTTGCGCTAGTCTTAGAATCTCCTGAAGCAAACAGGGTTACTTCATGTCCCAACCTTACTAACTGCTCGATTAAATTGTATATCACCAATTCTGTTCCTCCGTATTTTACGGGAGGAACCTGCTCCTCAAATGGAGCCAACATTGCTATTTTCATTTTGTTTTTAATATTAATTGATTAAGATAATCTTGATATTGAGTGACAATCTTTTCCCAGTTAAAATTATTAGTCACCCTGCTGATACAATCTTTCCTATAAAAATCTTTTTTGTTTTCTAAGACCATTATAAGCTTTTCTCCTAAATCCTTGCAATTTTTGGGCTCCGCCAAATAACCTGTCTTCCCATATCTCACTGAAAATTTTAATCCCCCCGTCCTAGAGGCTACCACGGGAGTCCCGCAAGCCATTGATTCCAGTGGCACTATCCCAAAAGGCTCATAATATGAAGGTACAGCACAAACATCTGCGGCCGAAAAATATTTATATAATTCCCTTTGTTTCTTTGATCCAACAAAAAAAACATCCTTCTCAATATTTAAATCTTGCGCCATATCTCTCAGTCTCTTGCACTCAGCCTCCTCTAATTTTTTTACAGAAACACTTTTACCGCCACCGATAATATACAGGATTGAATTTCGATATTTTTTCTTAACCTCTTTAAAGGCACACAGCAATGTCTCAACTCCCTTTCTCCACTCTATTCTTCCGATATAAAGGATGACCTTTTTATTATTTTCGACTTTTAAAATTTTTCTAGCCTTTTTCATCTTTAAAGGCCTGAATATCCTTGTGTCTACACCGATTGTTATAACTTTTATTTTCTCATCACTAATACCAAAAAGTTTTTCAATAATAACTTTTTCCACCGGGCTGGTCGATATTATTCCATCGGCTCTTCGGGCAATTTCTTTTTCGGCAATTATCCTTTTTTTAAAAAACTCGTTCTCACCTTCCTGAAGTTTAAATTTTTTCAAAGAGTCAAATCTTATTTGACCGATAGAATGATAAACATGCACGAGAGGTTTTTTAATTTTTTCTTTTATTTTTAATCCGATAAGTCCGGAAAACCAATAATTAGTGTGAATAACATCATAATTCAAATCCTCTCTTTCTATCCTTTTGAGCACATTACCGGCAAACTCATCTACAACGTCTAAAAATTTATCTCTTGGCATATATTTTTTCGGTCCTGCCTTAACTCTAATAACTCTTAGATTACCATTGATTTTTATAATCTCTCTTTTGTTTTTTCTATCCCAGCGGGTATAAATATCTATCAAGACGCCAGCTTGACTTAAAAACCTTACCAAGTAAAGGACATATATATTTTGACCCCCCGCCTCTTTTGAACCAATTTGCGCCAATGGATCGGCATGATCCGATATTAACAAAATACGCATATATTCTCTTTTTTAATAATTAAAGATTTGAAATTCAATAAAAAAAAGCCCCTTAAAAAGTTTTGGGACCAGAAATTAATAAAATATTTAAACATTAAAATAAAGATTGTCAGCATGAGAATGAAAAATAGTAAAATACCCATAATTTGATTTTAATTCTTAAGATGGGGGCAAAAGTGCATACTGGAAAAAATAACACCCGCCCAAAGCATTTGACGCCAAAATCACCCAACTTGATTTTTTATCGCTTTTTTAATTGTAGCACAAAAAAACAAAAATTTCCAGCCCTTTTGCTCAATTAAAAAAATACAAAAACACTCCAAGGAAACGAAACATTTCCCAACAAAAAATAAAAAATACCTCCTACCCGCATTGCTAAGCGCAAAGCGTTGCAGGCGGGCATCCATTGAGTGTCCTGTTTTTGTAATTATGCCAGTATAAATTTATCACTCCCGAAAATTTTTCACAAAACACGGGATTGACGTTTGTAACTAAATTATAAATTTAGACGACCATCAAAAAATCTTTTACACTTTCCCAATTAATGATTTAGAATTAATAATCTAATACCGCTTTTCACATTTCATTATCTTAAATAGCGAATACCCGCCAATTACAATAAAAGCTAAAAATATCTATGAACGAAAAGTTCGGTAAAAACAAACAACAAATAGAAAAAGGTAAGCGCTATGGCCTCTTTCTTATTCAATGATCTTCCGGTTTTCATAAAATACAAAAGAATGATCGCAGACGCCACCATAAACCCTCCTGTTATATAAATAATTTTTGGATTAAAAGTAAAGGGAGTAATCAACGCCAATATACCGATAACAATAGTCGAGTCCGTTATAACCATCCCCAAAATATCCCCAATCGCCAATTCATCATGCTTTCTCTTTACCGCCTTAATGGAAAAAAGTAATTCCGGTAAAGTGGTTCCCAGCCCGACAAAAAACATCCCGATAATAATAGGATTAATATTGAGGCTCTCAGCCAAAGAGACTCCGAATTTGACGGTAGCGTTGGCCCCGACAAGCAAGGCCATCATACTTAAAAGCAAAAAAGAAAAATACTTCCAAGAAAAATATCCCTCGCTCTTAAAAATCGATTTTCTATTCCTCCAGAACAGGGAGTAGTAAAAGTAAAAACCGGCCAAAATCAAAACAATACCTTCCCATCTCGAATAATAACCGTTAAAACCGAATATTACCGGCAAAGCAATCATAAAAACATACAATTTTGCATGTTTAAGTATTTTACTTTTTACCGTCAGTGATCGCAAACCGACAAAAATTGAAATTGCAAAAACAACTGTCAAATCGGCAACATTGGCACCAAGAATAGTTCCCAAACCGAACGAAGGCGTTCCCTGTAAGGCAGAATCTATTCCGATAAGAGTTTCCGGCAATGCGGAAATAATAGCCACTATCAAAAAACCCACTATATATTTAGGGATTTTTAAATTAGTGGCGATCTTTGTGGAATACTGAATAGCATACTCAGAACTCCTGATTACAATGTACAGTGCCACAATAAGTCCGAAAAAAGCAAACATTTTATTTTTGATTTTAAATATTTTTTAATTAATTTGATTCTCACGCCTAAAATAATTCGGTCAAATTCATTATGTGATTATAGATCATAATTTCCCTCCGCTTCCGGCTGATGAATAATCTCCTCCACTCTCAGCGTCTTTTCTCCGGCGGGTGTTTTGACGGAAATAACATCGCCAACACTATAACCCAAAAGGCTGCAGCCTATTGGCGAAAGGATGGAAATTTTATTTTTACTAATATCGGCATCTTGCGGAAAAACCAACCAATAAATCAGGTTGGCGCCCGACTCAATTTCCAAGAATCTAACCTGGGAATTCATAGTTATCGCATTTGGAGGAATTTTTTTCGAATCAACAATAGTTGCTCTTTCCAATTCCTGTAGTAATTCTTCGTCATATTTACTAGTCTGCCATTTTTCCCTAATCAGTTTTGTTAATCTATCATTGTCGTTTTTTGTGATGTATATCTGTTTATCCATATATTTTATTTATTGATTAAAAACCGACCTGATGTCGGCTGCTAAATTTAAAATGAACTTAAACAACCGCTTTAATTAATCAGTGGAGAAAAAATAGCTCTGTTAAAAATTATTATCATACTATATTAATATATACAAAAAATTAACCTTATTATACCAAAGAAGAATCAAAAAATCAACTACTTATTATCCCGCAAAAAGATAACCTCTCAAAAACCTCTTAAATAAAAAATTAAATAAAGTGCACAAAAACCAAAAAACACCCCTGCCCGCATTGCTACGCACAAAGCGTTGCAGGCGGACATCTATCGAGTCTTCTATTTTTGTAATTATGCCAGTATAAAGTTATCACTCCCGTAAAATTTTTACAAAATACGGGATTGATGTTCGTAGCTAAATTAAAATTTGATTATTGTTTTTAATTTTATCACAAAAAATTAGAATAACTAAAAAATAAAAAGTAAGTACTCGAGTACTTACTTTTTTATAAATTAATTTTTTGTCAATTTATATCTTTTTTACAATTTTCATCGCTTATATTTTAAGCTCTCTCTCCATCTTTAATCAAGGCTATCTTTATGGCCGAATACACGCCAATACCTTCTTCAAATTCAGTCACTTTTTCGCTATCATACAAAGTCACCGCTTTTTCAAAAGTCGGTGGATCGGTAGCAAATTTAATTTTGTCTAAATCAAAAGCCGGTTTCATAATTATCGTTTTATTTTACCGCGTAATTTTCTGTGGCAAACTCATACTGCTCAATGAATATCTTTTTCATCGGCACAATTGAATTTAATTCATAAAAAACCAAAACAGCTGATTTATATTCTTCTTCATCCACGCTACGATATGATAGCGGGGCAAGCGCATGGGAAACCAACAGAGCATTAGCCATAAGCCTGGAGGTTCTTTTGTTACCATCTTCAAATGGCTGAATATAGCTAATACCAAGCAGTGCCAAAAGAGCCCTGGCGTAAGGTGTATCGTTTTGGGAAACTGTCCTTGAGAGATTTTCAACCGCTTCTGCAATTTGATAGATATTGTCAAGCGGCCTGTAAATTGAACCGGTAATACCTACCGCTCCTGATCTAAAGCCCATACTTACGTTCAAATCATTAATGATGATTGAATGCAACTCTTCCAGATTTTTCCTAGTGATTGTTTGAAATTGAGATGCGTGAGAACGGATATAATTAAAAGCATCCTTGTGATTAAGAATCATCCGGGCTTCATTCTTACTATGTCCCGGTGCCTCCTTGTTTTCTAAAATTAGTTTTTCCGTATCAAGAAGCGTGTAGGTATTACCTTCGATTCTGGAAGATTTCCAAGAAAGTTCGATAACCAATCGCTCCAGTTCTTTTTTCTGGATAGTGGCCGATATATCTGCCGTTCTTTTTTTATAATTGTCCGTCGCCACTTCCAATCTTTTCAACTCCTCTTCGGTGAAAATATTAACTGGAAAATTTGACAGCAAGTCAAAATTGTATTGATTTAGGCCAAAACGTTTATCCGGCTCAACCGCTACGTACTCTTTAGCATCAATATCAGCCAAAACCCGCCCTTTTGCACTTATCTGATAACTCGTTGATCGTCCCAAGCCGAATACCTCTAAAATACCCTTTTCAGTCAGTTCCGACAAAGCTCTTTTGACTGTTACCAGTGAAATATCCTCTCCGGAATTTCTCAATTCTTCATGCAATTGCGAAGACTGCATTCTCCCTTTTTCAAGGAAAATTTTGATGATTTTTTGTTGTTTTATTTTTAATTTATGCATAATCGTATCATTTAATTAACTTAATCATATCATAATGATACGATTTTAGCAAGTACTCTGTGAGCTTAATGTAAATAATTGGACTATTGGGAAAAACCTATTGATTGTTTCTCTTAATATTTAACACCTTATATATCAATTATACGCTTCTTTAAACACAAAAAAACACCCCTACCTACCAGCCCGCTTCGCTAAGCTTTAACGAGACGAGCAGGCGAACATCCATTGAGTGCTCTGTTTTTTTTAAATTATGCCAGTATAAAGTTATCACTCCCGCAAATTTTTTACAAAATGCGGGATTGATGTTCGTAGCTAAATTATAAATTTAGACGACCATCAAGAAATATTTTACATTTCCCCTGCCCGCAATTGCTACAACATTGCAGACGGACAATAAATCATTCAAAAAAACGGCTCTTATTATAAATAAAACAATAAGAACAACCCAGTTAGATTTGTTTCTAATCGATTTTAAGCGACTAAGTGTACACCAATACTCCCTAGAAAGGAGGCTAATCACCCTTCTTTACA
>JAVEQZ010000051.1:0-6637 GCA_034007405.1 Candidatus Moraniibacteriota bacterium
GACTTCTCATCAAGCCAAGTTCATTATACATTATTGTGTCTTTTTTTGTGGTTGCGGTAGAGGTAAAACCTTTTCGAGTCTCACTAGTAAAACTAGTGGATTACCTTTTGGGAAAAACTATTTATTTCCCAATAAAAAAAATATTACGATAATAAGTATCACGAAAAAAATCTCTATTTTTTTTATTTTTTTTATCCTCTGTGCCATATCATCTTCTTAATAGTTATTGCTGAATAAAATATAATCCATGACAAAAACAGAGTAGAAAGCAAACTCATCACCGGACGATAAATCCAAATATGTGAGTTTCTATTCTCTAATTTAAAAGCTAGCCCAAACATAAAACCTATAAATATGATACCTGATATATAAAGAACTGCTGACCACAAATCACCCCTCAAGGGAAGGTATATTATATGCCTAAAAGCAATGAAGGGACCGATAATAACAAATAATACGTGCAGATAATAAACCAACGAAACTAAAAACGGTTTTCTCCAATAAAATGAACCCGTAAAAAAAGTATTTCTTATAAAACTTTTTTTCCAACGAACATGCTGTCTTACTAATCCCTTAAAAGTGTCAGGCAATATAGTCCAAGACTTAGCTGATTTAGCATAAACCACTTTCCAATCTTTCAATGGATAATCTATCTCTCTTACGCAATCTTCATTAGCATATTTCTCCTTAATTTTTTTTCCCACAAATTTACTGCCTAGCAAAAAACCAGTCATTGTTCTGTCTGTGGCAAATTTAAATTCTTGACCTAAAAAAGTATCTTGTTCCCAGGCGGGAATAAAATTATAAATAGCTTCTCTGCGAAAGACGGCCAGTGGACCGGAGATACAACTCACTGCCCCAAAATAACTTTCAAAGGCTTTGCGAATTGCAAATTGTCCTTCCGCCCAAGAATCTTGAGCTTTTGTCAAAATATTTGTGCTAGAATTCTTTAATCTAAAATGCCCGCTGACCCCCCCCACTTCAGGGAATACATTTAAAATTGGCACTATTTTATCAATTGCGTCTACTGCCCAGACTGAGTCGCTGTCTGAAAAAGCAAAGATACTGCCTTTCGCCTCTCTCATTGCTGCTCCCAGAGCCCTCTTTTTTCCTGCATTTTTTTGATGGATAACTTTTATCTTTCCATTCTTGGCATATTCATCAAGAACTTTGCCTGTTCCGTCTGTACTTCCATCATTTACAAAAATAATTTCCTTATTTTCATAGGTTTGTTGGGTAAGTGATAAGATGCATTGTTCTATGGCATTCTCCTCATTAAAAACCGCCACCATACAACTGACTAATGGCCTCTTTGGCTTTATGCCTTTCTTGTAATTGTCTACTTCTACTTCTTTTGCGATTATAGCCGGATCTTCATATCTAAAAATCGCATAATAAAAGTTAATAAAAAGAACCAAAGTAACTGATATTCCATATATATATAGAATAAAATAATCGGATTGGACAAAAAAAGACTTTCCTATAAATATTACAAAAATAGCAAAAACAATAAAATGCACAACTATTCTGTGTCTTTTTTCAAATTCAGCATTTCTATAAAAAATGTGTTTTCTTTTGTTATTTTTCATAATTTTACAAATCAATTTAAAAATAAAGGATACCAAAATAAAAAACCATTAATAGGTTTATATTCAAATTCCTCTATCGTGTATTTTCAAACAAAAGCTTGCATCTAACTAATAGTTGCTTATACAAAAGTCAAATTTTTATTCGACTGGAAACCATACCACATAATGAAAAAAAATGCAATAGCTTGTATAAGATGAGCTTATAAAGTTATAAGGTTTATCCCATTAAAGGTTTAGCTCTAACTGGGGTTTATAAAATACATAAGGTATAAATTTGGAAATTAAGAAATAGCCTACTTTTTTGTTGCTTTCTTATCCAATTCATCCAGTATTTCTTTGATCTGCGCTTGAGTAAGCGCCATCCATGGTGAGGCATCTGAATTGGCGGCTGTAGCAGCAGGACTATCTCCTTGATTCCACCATTTGGCTTGAAAAGGTGTACCATCAAACAACACTCTGTCACCACCCTCATACATAGTTGCACCATTCCACTTTGGATAAGTGCCTGTAGGCAAAGTTGGTTGTTGTACCGGTTTTTCACCTGCTAAAACAGGACCCACTAACTGCCAAGGGGTTTCCCATAATTGTAAAACGGGATTATCGGGTAAATCATTTTTGGTCCACCACTTTGCTTCGTAAACATTTCCATGCCAAACCACTTTTACACCCTTGGGATAAGCACCTGTTTCCTGCCAAACTTGATATGGACTGTTTTCGGGATCATCAAATACGGCAAAATTGCTAGCCAAATCTCCTTTTGTCGGAATACTGCCACTTTGCACGAGATCCCCCTTAAAACCGTTACTTAAAATTTGTGCAAAGCCAAATTTGGGGGTCTTTACGCCACTGCATGAATCAGAAACAACTTTTATATCAACATAATTTTCTCCACAAGGGATATCTCTATTGGCTGACCACATTGACATCCGACCGATACCCTGAGTTAGAGAAAATGAATTAAAATCAGTTGCATCCTCTAAGGTAAAAACTTCTTCCAAAATGTCGTTTTGTCCAATCATCGGAGTAGCTCCGATTTTTCGCCACAAAGATTGACTGCTTAAGTTTATTCCCACCTGTTGATAAAGTATCCCCAGTTGCCGATGAGTTTCATTGAGGGCACTTTTGGAAGCCTCTGCCATCGACTGGCTTTGCTCTCGACTTCCTCCATAATCCATAACCATCAAATTTACTCCCGCCAAATCAACACCCCCGGCCAACATCTTGGCTACGGCCTCGGTCCCTTCCGGAGTCAGTCCTTGAGGAGCGACAGGCAAAGTCAACCAGACGGCCAAGTTTTTATTTTTACTACGATAGTCTTCTTGTAATTTCTTGATAACTTCTGCTCGACGAATAGAGGCTTCCTCATCTCTGAGACTTTGGTTTTCAAGATCCAAATCAATCGTGTCAATATTATAACGATCTATAACTAATCTATAGGCCTCGAATAATTTATCCTTATCTTTGCACTCAAGAGCTAACTCTGAATTCAGGGCTCCTCCAAAAGATACGGCTATTTTTCCGTTTTGTTGTTGAAGTCTGGCGATTCGACGATCAAAATCCAGCGCTATAGCCGCTTCGTCCATCGTATAATAAGTTCCCCAGGTGGGCACACACGCATCTGATTTGGAAGAAACGATAAAAGAAAGGACGGCGTTGGGCGTGGTAGTTGAACCTAACTGCTCAAAAGCATAAACAGGAGTAGCCGTGACATCCACATAAGCCGCAAACCAAGGATCATAAGAAGGCAAGACCGGTTCGGCTTTTTTTTGTTGCTTTTTATTCCAATCATAAGCCGCAATGTAAAAAAGTCCGCCCGCTATCAAAACCACTAATAGTACTCTCCAAATTGAGAGCTTTCTGCGCGGTGTGACATTGATTTCTTTATTAGATTCTTCCATAGTTATTATGTATTATGTATCTTGTATTATGTATTATGAATAAATTTTAATTCAATTTTTAATTTTGTAATTTTGTAATTTTTAAATAAATATTAAATCATATATCTATCCTAGATTTCTCCACTTCTAATTTTTGAGTACAAAAATTATCCGGTCGAAATGACATACAAAACAATTTTTCACAAATCATCCAGTGTGTCATCTCGAGCTTGTCGAGAGATCTGAATTTAATTTCTAATTCTTTAAACATTAAGTCATTGGAAATTCATTCAAAATTCGAAATTCGAAATTATTTTTATAAATTATTTCACTCTTTTTCTGACAAATCCGTGCGGAGCTTTTTTGCCCGCTTCCCCATGATACAGAACACCCTTCCAATTAAATCCTGCTTTATTGTCTAACTGATTATTTGATTTTTTATTGGGAGCGGTATCGATATAAAGCATATTGGCAAATCCTAAGAAAATATCCACAATCAAATTTCCCACTCCGATATATGAAACGATAGCCCAAGTGGAGGCAAAGGCGTTAAATCCGGCAAAAGCTGCATTTCCCCAGTTTTCACCTTCAATATTGCGCCACAGAGTAAAAATTGAAAAACCGACAATCAACAGAGGTGCCAACACATAAGGCAACGCTACGGATGTTCTGTTTTTAACTTTGGGAGTTCGAGCAAAGGGCGTTTTATTGGCAGTCAGCGCTTGTTCAAATGATTTAAAAGTTCCCGCAATATTTACAGGCAATAATATCAAATTAAAACCGTAAATACGGATAATATCACTATAATTATAACGACAATATTTTAGATCGACCGCCATCGATAAAAAGTAAGGTGCTGCCGCGAGCAAAACCAAAGGGCTTAATAATCTTCCGTCATAGGGATACACCAAAAGAAATACTAAACCAAAATTTGACCACGCAATAGAAGCCATATAATTTAATCTGACTATAAATTCAAGTTTGGAAATCGGCCTGCCTTTGTTTTTGCGTTTGCGCATAAGCACCCATAATTTTGGCATTATTAAAAGCCCTCCGTTGGCCCAACGACGACGTTGGATCACTAATGAACCAAAGTCCGGCGGAGTAGCACTGTAACTCAACCGTTCCGGATAATTGACTAGTCGCCAATCTTCTAGGGCTAAGTCGATACTGGACTCGGTGTCCTCTATAACCGTACGATCTTGGACATATCTTTTTATTTCAAAACCACCGACCCATTCTTTTTCTACTATATCTTCCAACGCACTTTTGCGTATCACCGCATTGGCTCCCACCCAAAAAGTTGCATCATAATGACTCATTCCTTGATGTATAATATGTTGAATATCGGTTGTGGCTCCCGACAAACGCTCGATACGAGTAGGTGCCCCGCGAAAAGAAGAATATGGAGTTTGCACCACTGCCACATCGGCATTATCAGCTTGTTGTAAAAAATATACCAAACGAAGACAATATTCTCTAAGTAAAATCGAATCCGCATCTAATGTAAGGACAAACTCGGTATCGGGAACTACCATATCCGCTTTTTTGTGATTTTTAGTGGGTGTCAAAATTGTTCCGCTGGAAATCTGTTCTTTTTTATACATTCCTCCCATCAATCCGATGTACGAATTGAGATTCATTGCTTTGTTTGGCTCATGGGATAAGGAAGCATATCTCTTTCTCTCAAAAACTTCCAAGTCTGCACCAAATATCCATACCAACCTTCGATAAAGTTGTGCGATGTGCTCAGCGGAAAACTTTGCCCCATCCTCATGGGAACTGATAAGCGCTTTACCGACAAGACTCAGGTCGTTGGCTAATCCCCTTAGAACTTGATCGGCAAAGAATTTATCCACATGATCCTCGATCACTTCTTTCTCCGCCAATTTATTTAGCCATCTCTCTGCCCACAAATAATGGGTAGCTATATCAAAGATAACCTCATCATCCACCACTTCTTTGTTGCCGTGAGTGCTCTCAAATTCTGATGATGCTTTGCTAAAACGTTCAAAGGGTTTAGATAGTAAGGTCTTAATTTCGAAACTCAGGGCCCGTGTTGCCTCAAGACGATCGGCATCCTCGGGGCGAACTTTGATAGGCTCATCATCCAACAAAAGGACTACCCGCATATCGGGATATTCTTGCAAAGCCGCCGAAAGAACAGTCTTTCTGATAACTTCGGTTTCTTCACTATAAGAAGGAATTAAAACAGTAATTGAAGAGCGTTTGGAAGAAAAATGTTTATCAATTATGGCGCGTGGCACCCGCACATGCTTGCTAAAACGCTGGAGAGCACCTTGTCGAGCGATAAGATATACCAAAGCTGAAAAAGTCAAAAAAGTTACGATAATAAGATAACCGAAAACTTCCATAGTGAACCTATAATCTTGGGGACCGTCGATAAGCTGACGGACAACGACTGATATAACATACATTGCCCAGAAAAATATAGTCAAAACTATAGAAATTCTACTAAATGCTATCACCCGACTCGATGGTTGATCATGCAAATTGGAAAGTGGCGTTGTCTGACGCTCGGTCCCCCACTGTCTCTTGCGAGAACTCGTTGGATTTTTTAAAGTATCTTTATCCATATCATTAATTGATATTATTTTTACCTCATCTCTATCTAAAAGATATTTACCAATATATTTTAAAAATTAAAAAACCGACTAGTTAATTAAAATGAATTTTTAGTTCATAAAATAATAACACATATCATAAAAAAGGCAAGAGAATGTACGCTGGATTCTAGAAATTATTGCAGTTACACTATCTGGACTAATATAAGTCCATATGAGCAACAAAACAACAGAATTAAAAGCGTGGGAACGCGAAGAAATCAGTAAGGGTATTTATGCCCTTGAAAAGCTAAATTGTATCGCTAAAAAATTAGGCAGAGACCCAAGCACAATCACTCGCGAGGTAAGAAAACAAGTTAAAAAAAAGAGTTGGTGTTATTCAGCTCTTAGGGGACAAGAAATTTCTAAAAAGAATCTTTCACAAAGAGGTAGAAAAAAGAAAATTGATGGTAATAAGAAAATGAATTACCCCGGGGCAAGCCCCGAGGTATCTGGTGCAAGCTTGAGGCTATCGTTGTTAAAACAGCGTTAATTGTTCTTCATATATCTTTTTGTAATTTACGCTCTGTTCTTTGATGTACTTTTT
>JAVEQZ010000052.1:0-6518 GCA_034007405.1 Candidatus Moraniibacteriota bacterium
ATTTTGGCGATGATTTCATCGGAAAAAGAAGATATTTCGTCTTCGGAAGCGATGGAGTGGGGGAGATTGTTGGAGAGGATATAAAAAATTGAGGAGAGATAAGCTTCGTTATCTTCTTTTTTCTTGCGGGCTTGTTTTTCTTCGCTAAATTCGGCGTAATTTTGGGGAAGAATTTTTATTTTGGATTCGTCGATTTGGGGCAACTGACTGAAAGTTATTTTACTTTGAATGCTTTCTTCGATTAGAGTATTTATTTTGTCTATTGAGACTCCGCCGGTCTCGCCTTCGCTGTTGGCGATCATACTGGCGATTTGGCCGGAAACTTCCTCGGTTAGATTACCGGTGGTGCCGTTGGCGGTTGTATCGGTGGTGGTGATTTTTTCGGCGGTATTTGCGGTTTCATCGGTCAATTTGTCTCCAGGCGCCGGCTTCAGAGGATCGTAACCGCTTTGAATTTCGGCTCCGTCGGAATATCCGTCTCCGTCAGAGTCGGGATTTTGAGGGTCGGTGCCGTATTTTAATTCTTCTTCATCACTTGCCCCATCCAGATCGCTGTCTAAAACGATATTGTCTTGGCTGGAATTGTCGGTGGCCATTATCGAAATCGAATAACCCGAAAAAATCAAAAGACAAAAAATAAGCAAAGACAGTTTTACTTTTTTTACTTCAAAGGAAAGCATAATTTTATTTTTATTAAAATTCTTTTTTTGATTCGGAATCGAGATTGAATTGGAAAATCGAACAGGGGAGGTTATTTTGCGGGCATGATTTTTTCCGAATAATCAAAAAGAAAATATTATTTAAAGTAAGCTCAATCAAAAACATTATAACATAAAATAACTTGATTTGACAACAAGTTTAGTGGTATTCTTTTTATTGAAGCGAAAATAAGCCTTAATAGATAAAGAAATGTTTAAAAAACTGGTTGATTTAGTGGAAAAAATAGAAAAAACGTCGACCAATTTTTATCTTTGGTCTTTGACTTTTTTGAGCATCATCTTTGCTCGGGTTTTGATGGAGAATTGGTTGGGTAAAATGATTAATCGAAGCGGAGATTATTTTTTTCATCATTTTTCTTATACGCTGGTATTTTTCTTGTTGTCCTATTTGCTGTTTTTGGCTTTTTTGATGAAGAAATTGGATCTAAAAATCAAAGCGGCTTCCAATGTGATGCTTTGGGGTTATTTGATTATTATTTTTCCGCCCCTTTTTGATTTCATTCTTTTAAATGATCGTCCTTATTTGAGTTTTTACGGGATTTACAGTTTGAGCGAGATGCCTTATCGATTTTTTACTTTTTTTGGAGACAGTCCGGATTACGGGATGACTTACGGAGTGAGAATTGAAATTGCTTTTACAGTTCTGGCTTTGTTGGTCTATGCTTTTATTAAGACGCGCGATAAGATTAAAGCTTTGATAATTTCAATTGAAGCTTATTTGATTCTTTTTTTCTTGGGCACCTTTCCTTCTTGGATGACTATTTTGGTGCGAGGTTTTCAAAAAGGTCCGCTTAATGTGGCGGAATCGGATATTGTTCAGTTATTTTTTCCTTCGGTGAGATTGTTTGCGCGGAGTACGGGGAGTTATCTCAACGCTCTGAGTATTAAATTGTCTCTGGTCTACGGGTTTATTTTGTTTTTATTTGTTTGCTGGGGGTTATATGTTTTGTACCGAAAACAGTTTTTGGCTTTTCTAAAAAACGCTCGGCCGGTTCAATTGGGTTATCATATCGGATTGCTTTTGGCGGGGATGTTTTTGGCTGTCGCCTTCACTAGAATTAATTGGGACTTAAATATCTTTAATATTTTTGCTTTACTACTAGTGATGGTTTCGGTCGCGTTTGCTTGGTTGGCCTCGGTGGTAGTGAATGATATTTACGATAAAAAAATAGATCACTTAACTAATCAAACCAGACCCTTGATAGTAAAAGATTTTTCCAATGAAGCTTATATTACCGCAGGAGTGGTTTTGTTTGCGGTTTCAATTTTCTTTTCCGCTATGGTTAGTCCCAAAGTGGCTTTTCTTTTGATGGCTTATCAAGCGTTGGCTTTTTTCTATTCGGCTTGGCCTTTTCGTTTAAAAAGGTTTTTGGGAGTGGCCAGTTTGGTGAGCTCGATTGCTTCTTTGCTAATTTTATTTGCCGGCTTTATTTTGGCTGCGCCAATGGAAGATATCGGACAATTGCCAACAAGGATAATTTGGCTGTTGGGGGTAGCCTTTATTTTTTGCTTGCCGATTAAGGACTTGAAAGATATCAAGGGTGATAAAGCGGACGGGGTGATGACTTTTCCGGTGGTTTTTGGGGAATATTGGGGCAAGGTTATTATCGGCGGGGGAATTTTCTTTGCTTATGTTTTCAGCGTGATTGCCTTTAATGAGAAGAAACTTTTGCTCTGGGCTTTGTTTTTGGGCGGAGTTTCTTTTTGGTTGGTGGTTATTTCAAAAGAACGGGGACAAAAAATAACCAATCGCAATGTGATTTGGTGGGCGATGGGGGTGTTGGCGATTTATATTTTTCTTTTATGGCGATTTGTTTTCGTCTCTTGATTTTTTTGATTTTTAAAATTGTTGGGATAGATCTTGCCAGTTTTTGACGGAAAGTTCTTGAGCGCGAATTCGGGGATTGAGTTTTAGCTCTATCAATTTTTCTTCGACGGTTTTTTTGTTGATTCCCAAGCTGTTGCTCAGGTTGTTGAGCAGAGTCTTCCGGCGAGCGCAAAATCCGGCTCGAACCAGGCGAAAATATTGTTTACTCTCTTGAGGATTTTTGGATTGTATATTTTTTATTCGGATAACACTGCTCATCACTTCGGGTGGCGGGGTAAAATTGGACGGTTCGACATCAAACAGTATTTCGGTCTCGGCGTAATATTGGACGGAAGCGGAGAGTTTACTCATCTCGCCCGGTTGGGCGATAATTCTTTGAGCCACTTCTTTTTGAATCATCAAAATCATTTCTTCGGGTTTGACGGTGGTTTCCAAAAAAAGGCGGATAATTTTGGAGGTGATATAGTAGGGAATATTGGCAACCAATTTATATTCGGAAATTTTGCGTTCCTTTAACATCTCGGGGACATTTAATTTGAGAATGTCCGCAAAAATTATTTCCGGATTTTCTCGGTTTTTGAATTTTTCCCCCAGTAATTCTTTGAGGTTTCGATCCAATTCGACAGCAATTACTTTTTGGGCTTTTTGACACAATTTTTCAGTCAGGATACCTTTGCCGGGGCCGATTTCCAAAACAAAATCATCCGGTTGAATGTTGGCGGAATCCGCTATTTTGTCGACGATTAAAGGATTGTTTAAAAAATTTTGGCCCAGGGGTTGAGGCATAAATTTGGGATTAAATATGATGTTATTATTTATAGCTTAAATTAATAAATTGGATAAAGCAACTGTATTTTATAAATTTTCAACCTGTCAGTCGCGACTGACGGGTTTCAATAATCAATTTTCATTTAATGATTAAATATTAAATGTTAAATTCTCGAGCGTTTTTTACAGTTTTCCCTCTTTTATTTTTGTCATTTCGCTCGCCGCGGCGAGGGAGAAATCTCGAGATCTCTGCGCCACCGCTGAAGCTAAGGCGGCACGCGGTCGACAAGCTCGAAATGACACACCGGACGATTTGTCATTACTGTTAATTTTTGCAAATAAAATTTTCAATTTAAAATTATGAATGTTTTTATGTTTTACGGGGTTTGTTTAATGTCAGATTGTTAATATGTTAAAATGTCTTAAGTTTGGCATTTGTCATTTTTGACGCTATAATTAAAATGCTAATTAATTTTAATAAAATTTAAATGAACAGATCGATAAAAAGATTGGTTATTATTTTTGTATATTTGATTATTTTCGGTTCTTTCGGAAGTCTAATTTATTACGCTCTCTTGCCCGATCCGACTTGTACCGACGGAAAGAAGAATCAAAAAGAAGTCGAGATTGATTGCGGTGGACCTTGCGCACCCTGCGTCGAGGAGATCGTGGCCGAGGAGATAAAAATCGAAGAAAAGTATTTTGTTTACGGCAACAATAATCGTTTTGATGCGATGGCTGAAATTTCCAATCCCAATGATCTTTACGGCGCATCGAAATTTAAATACGAATTCAGGCTTTTGGATCAATCCGGAGCGGTTTTATCCAAAGAGGAGGGAGAAAGTTTTATTTTGCCCAAAGAGACTAAATATATTATCAAGCTCAATCTTTATTCCTCGGTTAATCCTTATACAGTTGATTTTTCCATCAAAGATGTGGAGTGGGAAGAATTGCGAGAATATGAGGAACCGGATTTGAATATTTACAACAAAGACTACAGTGCCGACCCGGACAAAAATACCGTATTCGGATTATTGCGCAATGAAAGTTATTATGATTTTAACTCGATTGAAATAGATATTGTTTTGCGTGGTAAAGACGGGAAGCCGGTGGCCTTGGGTAAAAACGAGATGCGAACCGTCCGATCGCAAGAGCAGAGAGATTTCAAGATAATCTGGCCTTATCGCTTCGGGGTGGAAGTGGAAGGTTTGGAAATAAGGGCCGAGGCGGATGTTTTTAACAGTGATAATTTTATAAAACAATATTTACCCAAGGAGAAATTTCAGGAATACGAATCCCGTTAAAGTTTCTATGAGTTAAATTTTTTATCTTTTGAAAAGAATCTTTTGTCTTTAATTACTCGCCCACAGCTGAGGATTGATTACTCTGAGCTGTCGGGCGATTTTCTTTAGTTCGTCTTCTTGGAGAGGGTCTTTTTTGATTTTTTCTTGGATGTGAATCTCTCCCAGATAATAATTCAAAATAGCCGCGATTTCTTCCGGTTGTTTGTTTTTAAACTTCCTCATTTCCAGGACCAGCGCTTTTTTGATGGCTTGAGGGTGGGTTTTGAATTTTGAGGCTATTTCTTTTTTATTTGATTTCCGTATTTTTTGATTATCGCCGTCAATATTTAGGCGGGCGTTTATCCCTTGCAAAGTTTCCAGATCGGAAAAAATTTTTTCGATATAATCCTTGGTTTCCTTCGGCCAGCTTTCTTCATTGGTGGGATTTTTGGAAAAATTGCCAATGCCCCAATTATAGACGGCTAGGATTTTTTTGCGACCCAGAGTTATCCAATTGTTTTCGAGGGATTTTTGGCCGATGCCGAAACCGTTAAAAATTTGAGCCAAATATAATTTTCCGAAAGCTTCTCCCAAATTATAATTTTGTCTTATTAATTTGACGATTTCATTTATCGTCTCATCGCTCAGATCTTCTTTTTTGAAATTGACCCGGGAATCTATTTTGTTTATATAATTAATGATGTCCCTGACGGTATCGGGCATAACTTGCATTGAGCCCGCCGCTCCCACCGGCGAAAGAGCGTCTTTTTTAAAGCTCGATTCTTGTGCTTGGATGCACAACAGAAAATCCTGGGAAAAAATTTTCTTTGGAAAAAACTCATCATTTTTGAGAATGTTGCGGGAGAGGGCTTGGATTTGGATGGCGATATGAAGCGCTTTTTCGGCGGAAGATTCTTTCTCGGTATCGGGAGTGGGAGGTTTTATTTTCTTTCCTTTCGGTTTGATTTTTGGAATTTCTTTTTCTTGGGATTTATTTTGATAAGATATTTGGATATGCTTTCTTATTTTTTCCAAATCAACCAATTCATTCTCCAATTTGAGTTTTTCTTCCGAAGAAGATATGTCGGTATCGGCGGGAAGTTTTGATTCAACTTGTTTTTTCTCTCGAGGTGTTTCGATATTTCCGGATTGGTCGGCCAACATTGAAAGGGTGGCCACGGAAAGAGCGATAAAAATTTTTTGATAAAGCTTCATTTTTTCTTCAAAATCAAGATCTTTATTTCGGTGAGCTTCATCAAATTGAGTGATACAAAGAATCGCTTGTTGGCGGAGATTTTCTCGGTTGGCTTCTTTTGCTTCTTGTCGGTTTGGATTTTCGGGTGCTCTTTTTTGTTCCGGATCAGAAGGTTGTCGAGACTTGGCCGAACCGTTTTCGCTTATTCTTATTTCTCCAAAGTTGTGCATAATTTGTGTAAAATTAAAGTGCTTTAATTTTAGCAAAAAAATTGTTCTTTTCCAACTCGTCAAAGACCGCTTGAAATTAAAAACAAGATAGCTTTCCAATCAAGACTTGATTTTGACGCTATTTATCGTAAACTTATAATATGGTAATTTTTTAATCCCGTTTTCTTTTTTGAAAGCGGAAAAATATGGATATTAATTTTTTAGCGGTAGCCGTTTTTTTTGCGGTTGTTAATTTGAGCGCTTTCTTGATTATGATGCTGGATAAAGCGAAATCGAGAAAAAAGGAAAAGGAAAGGATTTCCGAGGGTAAACTGTTTTTTATGGCTACGGCTTTTGGAAGTATCGGAGTTTATCTGGGGATGTTTATCTTTCATCACAAAACCAGAAAATGGTATTTTATCATCGGCATCCCGTTGTTAATTATTCAAAATATAGTTTTTTTGGGGATGATCTACGGTTTGTTGTTGTCTTTGCAATAAAATTTTGATTTTTTCG
>JAVEQZ010000002.1:0-30213 GCA_034007405.1 Candidatus Moraniibacteriota bacterium
CTTTCCGAGACCCATCAAGTTACTCAAAAAAATATTTTAGCCAGTAATCATAGTATGCAAGAAATTCATAACCAATCAGTGCGACAAATTACCAGCATTACCGAAAAATTATCCAAATTGGAAGAGACCAATCGACAAGTAGTCGGCTTTTCAGAGCAGTTAAAAAATTTACAAGACATTTTAAAAAATCCCAAACAAAGGGGGGTGCTGGGGGAATATTTTCTTGAGGACACTTTAAAAAATGTTTTACCTCCGGGCGCTTATGAAATGCAATACAATTTTGGTGACGGGGATATTGTGGATGCAATCGTGCGAGTAAAGGATAAAATTGTACCGATTGATTCCAAATTTTCTTTGGAAAATTACGAACGGATTTTGGCGACCAACGATAAGGAGGAGCGGGAGCGATTGGAAAAATTGTTTAAACAAGACTTAAAAAATAGAATTGACGAGACTTCTAAATATATCAAGCCCGATAAAGGCACAATGGAATTCGCTTTTATGTTTATTCCTTCAGAAGCAATTTATTATGATTTATTGATCAATAAAATCGGGGCGGTTAAGGTGGATACTAGAAGTATGATTGAATACGCTTTTCGGGATAAGCATGTAGTTATTGTTTCCCCAACTTCCTTTTTGGCTTATTTGCAGACAGTTTTACAGGGTTTGCGTTCGATGCAAATTGAAGAGAGTGCCAAGGAGATTAGGGCTAATGTGGAAAAATTGGGTAAACATATGATTTCCTTTGAAGATTTTATGAAAAAAGTGGGCACCAGTATGAACACCACCGTCAATCACTATAATAATGCTTACAAAGAATTGGCCAAAATAGATAAAGACGTGGTAAAGATAACCGAAGGAGAAAAAGTTATCGAGCCCGTTTTGGTCGATAGGCCGAAACTGGAAGATTAATTTCTCGGAGATTTTTCTTTATTTTTTTTGAATTATGTAGTAGAGTATCTAAACGAAAAAATAATTTTAAAAAGATAAAATATATTTTATGAAGGTGAGATTGAGTAAATATGCAGGGTTTTGCGACGGAGTGGCGGGAGCTTATGAAAAAGTTAAGGAAATAGCCGGCAATTCCAAGATAAAAAAGCCGATTTTTGTATTGGGTTCCTTGGTGCATAATAACGATGTAATGAAGAGAGTGGAAGAAATGGGGGTAAAAAAAATAGAATTTGCCGGTTCAATCAGCGAAGTTTCCGATAAAATTACCGAAAAGATAGGGACACTGGTAATTACCGCTCACGGTATCGGACCCAAGATATTTGAGATTGCTCGAGAGAAGGGAATTGATGTAGTGGATACCACTTGCCCTAAGGTGATGAAGGCTCAACGTTTGGCTAAGGTTTTTCTTGATAGGGGATATCGAATTATTATTATCGGAGAAAGGAAACATAAAGAGGTTCAGGGGATTTTTCGCTGGGCAAAAAAACGGGCAGAGATTGTTTCTAATTTTGGAGATATTGAAAATTTGAAATTGGATACGAACAAAAAAATTGCGGTTGTTTCTCAAACTACTCAAAACAAGGATTTCGTAGATGAAATGGTAATAGAAATAAAGAAGAAATATCCTCGAGCGGAAATTTTGGACACGGTTTGTCTAACCACCAAAAACAGGCAGGAGGAAGTGGCGCAAATCGCTCGAGATAGCGAGGCAGTGTTGGTTATCGGCTCCAAGGAGAGTTCTAACTCCAATCGATTATGGGAAATCGCCAAAAAAATAAACGACAAGACTTATTTTATTGAAAGATTGACGGATATCAAGGAAGAATGGTTAAATGGAATTAGAAATATCGGTATAACCGCAGGAGCCTCTTCTCCGCGATGGGTGATTCAAGAAGTAGTCGAATATTTGGAAAATTATAAAAAATAATATTTATTTAAACTGAAAAAATATGAAAAGAACTTTGATTTCTCAGACTCCCGGTAAAATCGGAAAAAAGGTCAAATTGGCCGGTTGGATAAATAATCGGCGTGATCATGGCAAGTTGGTTTTTATCGATTTGCGAGACAGAAGCGGTTCGATTCAGGTGGTGGTTATTCCCGACAAAAAAGATGCTTATCTTGGCGCCAAAACAGCCAGAAGCGAATATGTGGTTGAGATTGAGGGTTTGATAAAAGATCGACCTTGTCGGGCCGGGGCGGAGTGTAAGCCTCTTGACAGAGTGGAATTGGAAGCGGAAAAAATCAATATTTTGGCGGAAACCGACGGAGAATTGCCGGTAGATATTTCGGCTGAAGAAATGAATTTGAATTTGGAAACTTTACTCAATAATCGTTCTTTGACTTTGAGAAATAAAAAAGTTAATGCCATCTTTAAAATTTATGCCGAGGAATTGCGGGCTTATGCCGAGGCGCTCAGAAGAAGCGGGTTTATGGAAATCAAAAGCCCCAAAATTTTAAACGCCGCTACCGAGGGTGGAGCTAATTTCTTTAAAATCAAATATTTTGATCGAGATGCTTTTTTGGCTCAAAGTCCTCAATTTTACAAACAGGCGGGAGTAGGCTCTTTTGAACGAGTTTTTGAAATCGGGCCGGTTTTTCGGGCGGAACCTCATTTCACCACTCGCCATGTTAATGAATATGTGAGTTTGGATGCGGAAATGGGTTTTATTGATAGTTTTGAGGATGTTATGAATCAATTTGAGCAGACAGTGGCCTTTGTTTTTGATGAAATGCGAAAAAATTGTCAGGAAGAACTGGGACTATATGATGCAAAAATTCCGGAAATCAAGACTATCCCGAGAATAAAATTAACTGAAGCTCTGGATATTCTTGACAAAGAATTCGGCAAAAAAATGGAGGGGATCGATATTGATCCGGAAGGAGAAAGAATGATCTGCGATTGGGCCAAAGATAAATATGACAGCGATTTGATTTTTTTGACTCATTATCCAAGCAGTATCCGACCTTTTTACACAATGCCAAGTAAAGATCCTCAATATACGGAGAGTTTCGATTTGTTGTTTCGGGGAGTGGAGATTGCCACCGGCGGACAAAGAATTCATAATTATCAAAAATTGGTGGAAAATATCAAAAAACACGGTCTAAATCCGGAGGACTTCAAAGACTATTTGAATAATTTTCGTTTTGGAATGCCACCGCACGGCGGTTGGGGAATGGGAAGCGAGAGAGTGGTACAAAAAATTCTCGGAATAGACAATATTAAGGAGGCGGTACTTTTTCCGAGAGATGTCAAGCGCTTAAATCCTTAATCTGAAATTTTTAAATAAATTTTAAAAAAACAAAAATAAAAAATATGTTCGGACATGAAGAAAAAATAGATCGCAAAAAGGTGCATCTTATCAACATCACCTCTTTTTTAATGGGATTTAACGCCTCACTTTTGGCTTATGTGATGTCTTATTATCTCAAGGAGGTTTTTGGTACCGATAATATCGGGGTAATTTATCTACTTTCTTATTTGGTGATACTTTTGATTTTATTGCATGTGCACAAGATAATATATTATTTTGGCAAATCTTTTGTTTTACATGTATCGATTTTTCTCAAAACTCTTGCCGTGGCGGGACTTTTGATTTTCCCCGTTTCGGTGGCGGGGATACCTTTTTTTGTTTTATATATTGTAACCGGCACTTTGGCCTGGACGGCCTTGGGAGCTATTTTGGAATCTTTTTCTCTAGACAGAGAGTCGGGCAGAATCAGGGGGATGCATCTTACTATTATGAATGCCGGTTATCTGATGGGACCTCTTTTGGCGACTCAGTTATTGGGCGATTACGGTTTTAACGGTGTATTTATGCTTTCATTTCTTGTTTATTCGGTAATTTTTATTTTTACCCTTCTTTTTATCAGGAAAACCAATCACAAATTCAAGAAGAAAATTAATGCGATGGATATGCTTAAAAAAGTGATAAAAAGAAAAAACATAATGCGGATTTATTATGTTTCTTTTGCTTTGGAATTCTTTTATGCCTTGATGACTATTTATGTTCCGCTTTATCTTTTGGAAAAAGGCTTCACTTGGGATGAGTTAGGTATGGCTTTTACATTGATGTTGGTGCCGTTTGTTTTGGTGCAATATCCGATGGGTCTGATTGCCGACAAAAAAACCGGCGAAAAAGAGTTTTTACTGTTTTCATTTTTTATTCTGGGGATTTCCACTTTGATGTTTTATTTTTCCGAAAGTCCCGATATTATGGTTTGGGCGACTATTTTGATTTTGGGTAGAATCGGGGCGGCCTTGGTCGAGCTTTTGCGAGAGTCTTATTTCTTCAAAAGAATCGACGGTAACGATGTCGATGTTATGGGTTTTTTCGGTACTGCTCGACCGGTGGCTTATATTGTGGCAACAAGTATTTCCAGCGTGTTACTGTTATTTTTTTCCGTTAAGTGGATTTTCTTGGTAGTGGCGGTAGTTTGTTTTTCTGCTATTTATCCGACTTTTCGATTGGCGGATAACAAATCGGAAAAAGATTTCTTGTCTTAATTTTTGTTTAACTTTTTTTGAATAATCTCTTGAATAATCGAATCGGACAGTGCGGTGACTTTTTCGAATTCCGAGGCGGTAAAGTCTTCCAAAACGAATTTTTTGCCCGTCACTCGGCGAGAAGCGCGACCGGTTTCTTTTTCTACTCCGATTTTTGCTCTTTTTATTTCCTGGGTTTTTAGGGCGTCAAAGATGCTTTGGACCCCGTTATGTCCGCGAGCCGAAGAATCGAGAGCGATTTTGTATTTGCCAACCGAAATATCTAAGTCATCATTGATGATGATTAAATCTTGAGGATCTAGTTTGTAAAAATTCAAAACAGCTGTGGCGGAGCTTCCCGAATTATTCATAAAGGTTTGCGGTTTAAAGAGAATAAATTTTTCTTGGTCGATTTCTTTTTCCGAAATAAAAGCGTTGAATTTTTTATTGAATTCAAAATCTGGAAATTCCAACTTTTTTTGAATTTCATCCAATATTATAAAACCGGCATTGTGCCTGTTTTTTTGATGTTTTTCTCCCGGATTGCCCAGGCCGATTATTATTTTCATATAGTAGTTTTATTAGCAGGTTAGGTTGGTAGTTTTTTATCACTGAAATAAGAAATATTGAAGCATTAATCTTGGCTAAAGTCAGTAGTCATCCGCAATCAGTCATCGAAATATATTTAAAATCTGTAAAAATAGTATTAAATCAATTGTGATTAATATACTAATTTTTTGATGGTTTGATGAATGATGACTCGATGACCATATTGGGGATAAATTTCCAATCGATTAGGCTTTGCAAATTAGTTAGTCCTCGATCAGCATCTCCTCATCAGCTTCGGCTTGCTTTAGATCTTCCATAGAATCTTCTTGATAATGATAAATTTCGTTCAAATCTTCTCCGAGTATTATGATTATATCATATTCAATTTTATTTTCCTCTTTATTTAGGGCGGAAACAATCGCTTGATTTTCCGAATTTATTCGAGCGGGTATTTTTTTGATCAGTTCGTCAACCGAAAAAGGTTTTTGTCCGGATAAATCAAAAAGAATCGTTTGCGATTTATTTTCTTCCGATATTTTTTTAATTTTTTGAATATTCTCAAAACCCAATCTTTTTTTGAGTAATTTTTCTATTTCCGAGTAAGTTTCGTATCGACCGGTCAAGTCGATTAGCGCTATTTCGGCATCCTCCTCTCGGATAGCAGTTTTTCTTTTTTCCAAAATTTTCAGGTCAAAAATATTTTTAGCCAAGTCTTGGATTTCGGAATAGTTCCCGGCTCGAGGAACCAAAATAAAAGCGCGTGAGCTTTCATAAAATATATGAGAAACTTTGAGCAGACTATCTTCTTTCCAAGCGTCTATTACGGCGTTATTGATGTTTTGCGTGTCCAGGTTTTTGGAGAGTTTTATCAAACTGTCTATCTCCTCGAGACTCAGATCGGTTTTTAAATTATCGCCCAAAGTGTCCATCATCTTGGAGACGGCGAAGGGATTGAGTAGGGTTTTGGTGGAAAAAACTTTATTTTTGGCGGATTGTAAGACTTGCTGTTGTCTTTTGGCGCGTCCAAAATCACCCTCCGGATCAGCGTGTCTTTCGCGGGCGTATTTCAGGGCGGTTGCTCCATCGAGGGTATGAAAGCCTTTTTTTAATTCAAAAGTTTCATAGCTATAATTCGGTCCGGGATAAGTCGGATCATAAATATCTCTTTCCACTTGAACATTGATACCGCCGATATCGTCGATAAATTTTTCAAAGCCCGAGAAATTGAGGATGAGATAATAATCTATTTTAAGATCGGTTATTTTTTCCAGAGTTTTTTTGAGCGGTTCGATTCCTTGATCGTTGTTGAGTCCGTATTTGTAGAGCGAGTTTATTTTGGCACTGTAGCGTGAATCGGGAACAGAGGCATAGAGGTCGCGAGGGAGGGAAAGGAGGGCCACTTTGTTGTTTTGAATATCGAGACTGGCAATCATAATGGTATCGGTTAACTCTCCTCCCGGCTTGCCTTTGCCGGCCATACCCAAAAGTAAGATATTGACTCTACCGGTTTCTTCCCCTCGGAGAGTATTCCTCGTTTCGACGGCTATTTTGGAAATATCCGAGATGGTTTCCAAGATAGGGGTTTTGGCCGAAGTCGAATTTTCGATGGAAATTTTTTGGCTTAAATTATTCAGTTTGAAAATAAAAAAAGTTCCGCCCGTAAGTGCGACGGTTAAAATAATAAAAATTAGAAATAAAAAAATGTTTTTTATTTTTTTGAAAATATTTTTGGGTTTGGAGTTTCGGGAGGGAGAACTCGAATTCTTGGGAAATATTTTTTTTGCCGAGGAAGTCGGCGAGGCGAATGTAATCGGTAAGTCGGTTTTTGGCGGGAGAGTTCTCTTAACTTCTGTAAGGGAGAGTTTTCTTTCGGGAGTAACATTTTTTCTCCTCAGGCTATCCATGGGTTTTGATTGATAATTCTTATAAAGATAACTTGATTTTAACACAAAAAAGGAGGCTACTCCAGAACAAACGAGTTAGAAATATCTTGTTTTTGAATTTTTTTTGATTTTCGGTTAGCAAAGAAATGTGTTATTATATCAATAGAAAGAACTGATATTAAATAGACTATTTATTTTCCGAAAAAGTTTCTTTTCTCCGTTTTTTTATTTCATTCGGTAGCCATAAAAAAGAAGCCTTCTTTGGTAAATAAATTTAATGTTGTAGAGTTTATTATTTTTTGCTGGATACCACTTAAAAGTTAATTTATTTTTTATGAATTGGATTACTATATCCGTCTTGGCTTATTTGTTATTGGCTTTTTGCTATATTTTGGATAAATTTTTACTCAAGAAAAATATTCCTCAACCTTCGGTTTACGCTTTTTATACGGCTATTTTGAGTGCCGGGGTTTTTTTTCTGATACCTTTCGGGGTCAAATGGGTAAATTTTGATTTTTTCTTTCGGGCGATTGTTTTCGGGATGATATTTATTTGGGCCTTGGTTTATTTTTATAAGGCCGTCAAGAAAAATGAAATTTCCCGCGTGGCGCCACTGGTGGGTACGGTTACCCAGATAGCAACTTTCTTATTGGCGGTTATTTTTTTGGATAAAAAGCCCAGTCTTATGAACGATTTCGGTTTGGGGGTTCTTATTTTGGGCGGTTTCTTGATTTCTTTCGATGTTCCTTTGAATTACAAAAACATTGTCAGGGGGATGAAACATTCGGTTTTGAGCGGAATTTTGTTTGCTATCGCTTATACCGGTTTTGATTTTATTTACAAAGAATATGAAATGAGAATGGGGGGAGAAAATGTATTTATCAACGGTTTTTTCTGGAGCAGAATCGGTTTGATTTTGGGTGGATTTTCTCTATTGGCAGTGGGTAAATATCGGCGAGAAATAATAAAGACGATTTTCGGCAAAAGAAAAGAGCGGGTTGAAAGTCGAAGCTTGAAAACTATCTTTTTGTTTTTGCTCAATAAAATATTCGGCGGGACTTCTTCGATTCTGATTAATCACGCGATTTTTTTGGGCGGAGCCCTTGTAGTTCAAGCTATCAGTAGTACTCAATTTGCCTTTGTTTTGCTGTTGGCAACATTAATGTCTCTAAAAATGCCCGATATTTTTGAGGAAAAATTAACTGCTTGGGATTGGGCCCAAAAAATAGGTTCGTTGGGCTTGATTGCCGGAGGAATTTTTTTGTTAAGTTCTTGATTTGCTTGTATAATAAAGTTAGATGAACTGGTAGCGGGTAGAGTATTTATTTTCCGAAAAAAGTTTCTTTTTCTCCGGCCTTTCATTTCATACGGCAGCTACAAAAAAGAATCCTTTTTTGGTAAATAAATTCAATGTTATAGCGTTGAAATAGGTTTTACTCGATATCACTTAATTATTTTTTTTATTCGGGATTTAGGTTAGAAAAAATAAAAATAAAAAATGATAAAAAAAATATTCAAAAAAATAGGATTTATTTTTTTGGGAATCCTTGGCGGGTTGCTTTTGCTTTTAATGATTTTTAATTTTCCGGTCAAAAATAAAATTGAAAAAGCCGGACTGGGGGTGACTTTTTCCAGTCGCTATTCCTCCGATATCGGATTGGATTGGCGAGCCAATTATCTGGCTATGTTGGATGAATTGGGGGTGCGAAAAGTAAGAATTCCGGTTTATTGGGACCTAGTGGAGAAAGAAAAGGATCAATATGATTTTTCCGATCTGGATTGGCAATTGGAAGAAGCGCAAAAAAGAAAGGCGGAGATTATTTTGACTATCGGACAAAAAGTGCCTCGTTGGCCGGAATGTTTTGTTCCAAAATGGGTGGAAGATGATCAAGAGAGAAAAAAAGAATTGATTGAATTTTTAAAAATAGTGGTTAAGCGCTATCAGAATAATGGGACGGTTAAATATTGGCAAGTGGAAAACGAGCCTTTTCTCGATTTTGGAGTTTGTCCGGCCTTAGATGTCGATTTGCTTGATCAGGAAATAAAAACTGTTCGACAATTGGATGCAAGCAGGGAGATAATTATAACCGATAGCGGAGAATTGAGTACTTGGATTCCGGCAGCCAAGCGGGCGGATGTTTTCGGCACCACGATGTATCGCAATGTTTACAAGGAGGGTTGGGGATATTATGTTTATCCTTTGGGGCCGAGGTTTTTCTTGATAAAAAAATGGTTGATTGAAACTTTTATCAATCAGCACAAATCAATTGTAATCGAATTACAAGGCGAGCCTTGGGTGGCCGGTTGGACTGTCCATCAGCCGTTAGAGGAACAATTCAAATCGATGAATGAAGAAAAATTGGCGGGCAATGTTTTGTATGCCAAAAAGGCCGGTTTTGACGAGATATATATTTGGGGAGTGGAGTGGTGGTATTGGCTGAAAGAAAAAGAGAATCGGCCGATTTTATGGGAGACCGCCCAAAAATTGTTTGCAGAAAATTCAAATGAAAAATTAAATCAAGAGGAGATTCATCAGGCGGAAACAATTCAGGAAAACCCTCCTCAAAATGAGGCTCAAACCTCGGAGGAAGAAAAAAGAGAAAACGATAAGCAGGAAGAAGAAGTAAAAGAAATAAACTCGATTGAAATCGATGTACCCTTTATTTCTCAGGCACCGCTGGGAATTTGGGATGAAAAACATGAGGAGGCTTGCGAAGAAGCTTCTTTGATAATGTTGAATGCTTTTTTGGAAAACAAAAAGTTGGATAAAAATTCGGGAGAAGAGGAAATCCAAAAGATGATTGATTTTCAAATTGAAAAATATGGAGACTACAGAGATACTTCGGCCGAAGAGACGGTTCGCTTGGCTAGAGATTTTTACGATTTGGAAAATCTGGAAGTGATCTATGATTTTGAGAAAGAGGCCATCAGGGAATATTTGGCAAAGGGTAAGCCGATAATTGTTCCGGCCGCCGGCAGGAAATTGTTTAATCCTTATTTTACCGCGCCCGGGCCGCTTTACCACAATCTGGTTTTAATCGGATTTAATGAAACAGATGAAATAATTGTCAATGATCCCGGTACCAAGCGGGGTCAAAAGTATCGTTATAAATTGGATACCTTATATGATGCAATTCATGATTTTACCGGTGACAAAGAGGAGATTGAGGAGGGTAAAAAGGCTATGATTGTAATTAATTAAAATAAATTAGAAAAGGAGGTGGTAATATGAAAAAAATAAAAAAAGCTTGCCCGGTGGGGAATTGCGATAGGGGCCCCGGTCATTTTTTAATGATGCTTTCCGTGACAACTTTGATTGTTTCAGGAATGGTTTCCGTCTTTAAACTCGAGATGTATCTGGCCGGGACGCAGTGGATGTTGGTTTCAATCCTTTTGGCGTTGTATGCCAATATATTCTTCTTGACCAATTCCGAGGGGAGCAAAAAATAGTCGATTTCGATTAAAATTCCGGCAAGACCTAAATGCCGGTTTTTTATTTGACAAAAATGTGTTTTTCTGGTAGGGTTTATCGACAACCGCAGATTAATAATTTTCTTATTTTTTATGGAAAACAATACATCGATTGATTTTTTGAGATTGATAAAAAGAAAGATCGGGGGAATAATTTTATTCGGTCTGGTTTTTGCTTTGATTTCTTTTTATGCTCTTATTTTTTCCCAAAAAAGATATGAAACAACTACCGATTATTTGATAGTGCAGGATCAAATGGGTACCCAAGATTTTTATTCTCTTTCCAAATCGGCGGAATACCTTGGCGGAGTTTTGAGTGAGGCGGTTTATAGCGGGGTCTTTATCAATGAATTGAAAAATACGGAAAAAATAAGCGCTACCTATTTTCCTTCCAATGAAAGAGACGCGCAAAAAAAATGGAAAAAAGCGGTAAAAATCGAGAGAAGTCCCAGTTTGGGAATTATGAAAATTAAGGTTTATGATGATAATAAGGATACATCAGTTGCAATTTCACAAGGAATTTCCGAGATGATGGTAACGAAAAACTATCTTTTTCGAGGAAAAGTTAATTTGGACGTGAGAGTTCTTTCCGGTCCGATTACCGAAAAAAATCCATCTTTGTCGGAAATTATTGCGGTTATTTTTGGCGGTTTTATTTTGGGTTGCGTTTTAAAATCGGTACATGTTTATTATAAATTTGTTGCTATGAAAATCAGGGCTGAGGAAGCCGAAGAATACTTGGAGAGTCTAAAAAAGATAAATCGTTAAAAAATTTGTGAGTTGATTTCAGTTTTTTAGCAGAAACTTTGAGATCAACTCACAAAGGTGAGTTTAGAACATTGACAATAGAATATAACAGTCAAGCAATATCAAATATAAGGACAAAAGGAGGATAAGAGATGAAAAAAATACCTATTTTGCTACTGGTGTTTGCGGTAATTTTTATTTCCGGTTGTTCCGGAAAAATTAACCTCAAATCAGAAAACATGCTTGCGGTTAATCCGTCGGATACTTCGGAAGAAGTTGTAAAAGTGGAACCGGTTTTTGGCTCTCAAGAGATAAATTTATTAATTGAGCCACCTGAAACCGTGGGTTTAAAAGTTACTCCTTCGATAAAGAAAGGGGAGGTCTCCGTCTATCGGGGGATTTTTCCGGACATTCTTTTCGGAGAATATTACCCCGGGAGAATTCGCTGGAACGGTATCGTCAGACAGGATGATGGCAAGGAGTTTTTTGCTCAATTTTTGCTTTCCCCGGTCGGAATCCAGGGTTATTTCACTTGGAGTATTGTAGTGGATGGTAAGCCGGATAGGACGGCCAGAATCGTCCAACTTTCAACCGATTTGAATTTTGGTTATTCTCCTTACGGGGATGAATTTTTGATTGAAAAAAGATTTGATTTCCTAGGAGACAAGGATGGTTATAGAGAAAAAATATTGAGCAAAGGAACGCTTCTATCGGAAATAAAAAAAATAGACACAGGAGAATTTTATCGGGATTACATTGGAAAATGGAATGTTTGGAGTTATGGAGAGGAGAAAATTCTCAGCCCCTTGGGATTGAGGGAGGTTCAAGATATTGCTAGCATAAATCCTCAATATGGATATATGCAAAAGCTGGTAGCTGAAGGCAGGTTTATGATTTGTCTTGATCCGATAGCGACAACTGCCAGTGCGGCAATCGATTTTATCAGTGCCAACGGTGCTCCCTCAAAAGGGTGGGACTATACTTCGGAATTACCCAATCGGAGGGATATGGGATTGATAATTGCTTGGGTTGCGGAGATGAAAAGAAAAGTTCAATAATTAAACCTAGGAGGTTCGTCATGAAAAGATTTTGGTGGATTGCCTTATTTGCAACATTGCTCTTCGCGAGCAATGCTGTGGCGGAAGTGTACACGGTGAAAAATCGCGACACCCTTAGTGATATCGCCAAGAGGCACGGAGTGACGATTGGAGCAATTCAACAGTCAAATCCGAAGATTAAAAACATCAACCGCATTCAAGTGGGCTGGAAGCTTGAAATCCCGGCTCACAAAGTTTTTATCAAGAAAGCAAAAGTGGCCAAAAAATTTAAAGCCGTAAAGGCTGCCAAAGTTTTGGCACCAGTCGATATTTATGTCCCCGGTCAAGTCGGTATCCGTCAAGGTGCTTATAATAAGCCGGGTAGCGCACCAACCAAAATGTCCAAGGATAAGGCTTGGGGGTTGATATTACTCAGCGATTCCGTTAAAAAGAAAATTGGCGAAGCGGTTATCAATAAAAAAGGGGAGGATAGTTTTATTGAGCCCGGTGATCAATTTTTAATGACCTACGGATCAGACGGCGTTATGGACGCCACTTTCAAATATGACGGACTTATATATGCTATTCGTTACCTAATTCAAGATGGAGGTGTGATTCACGATATTCGTTATATACCTTGGTGTCATAATTGGACGAGGCATCGGGAAATTATTCCCCCAAAGGAAAAAGTTGCTTTACCGAAAAATGAAATTCCTATTCCTGTCCCTTCAACGGAGTGGAAAATACCTTCGGAGGAAATAGTTCCTCCCGAAGAAGACATTCCGTCGTTAGAAGAGGATTTTACGGATACATTCGAATATATTCCTCCTCTTGAAAGAGAGTGGACAATTGAGCATGAACCGATTTTGGGAGCTTTTTACCTCGGAAATGATCTGGGGGAAAGTTATGGTTTTTACGGAGAGTATATGGCTTGGCTTCGGAGGGGTCAGGACTATATATTTGAAAACGGTTGGAGTCCGGGAGCTGGAATCTACGGAATTTACTCGGAATTTGATTCCAGAATCGGCTCCTATCAGGGGCGTGAGGGCAGTATCGGTCCTCAACTCGGCATCAAATATATCGGCTATGGCGCTAACCCGTTCAATTTTCAGTTGAAAGGTCGCCTTGTCTGGGAGGATATGTCCGGCGGGACCGCCGAGGGCTATCATATGGAACAGGATGGTCTCAAGGCCGGTGTTTACACCGAGGCCACCAAAAAGCTTGATGAAAAATGGTTGGTGGGCATAATCGGCGAATACTGGTGGGATATCAGCTCCTCGCGTACCTCCACTTGGAGCGGAGATACTCCATCGGAAAGAGGGATGTATTCCATTGACCTTTTTGGTCAATATAAAATCAGTGAAGATTGGTCGGCGCGAGCCAGTGCGGGCATTTTTTATCAAGAATGGGATGACTTGACCGGTATCCACGCTAGATTGGAAGCTCGCTACAAGAATACTTTCATGATCGGTCCTTACGCCGCATGGTATCCATTCGGTCTAAGCGATGTTTATGAAGGTTTGTCGGCTAGTGACTTGACCTCCTATGGGGCATTTGTTCGCGTAGAGTTCGGTGAGCCCATCCGCAAGCATTATGCTGACAAAAGGATGGCAAGAGTCAAGGAAGCAGATCGCGAATGGCTGGACGAGCTGCTCAGGACAAAATTCCAGCAATAAATAAAAGGCATTGGGTCGAGTAAATTTTTCGGGGAAAATCTTTGGTAGATTATATCCCAGTGGATGCGGGTACGCGCCGAAAAAATTATTTGACAATGTTTGATATTTTTTGTATTATACGATATCACCTAGGATGGTCTTGGGTGAGAAAATCAAACGCAAAAAGGATGGAGGAAAGGCTATGAAAAAGATTATCAGTATGGTAGCAACGATGTTTTTTGTAGGGTTGTTTGTTGCTGGCGGAGCGTTTGCAGGATGCGGTAATGGAATGCTTTTGCCGCTTACGGCGAACGTAAGCTCCAAAACTGTCGAAAGTGGCGAAACGACAGTGATTATCACGGGTGTTAAAGTTACGAAATTTGAGCATTACGCTCATGACGGTGTAAAAGACATCTCGTCCAATGGAGAAGGTATTTACAAATTCAACGCCTATCATGGCTTAGGGTTTAACTTCACTTTCGTCAGTAAAGAATGCTCCAATAATGATCCATTTGTCTTGCTTACTCCTGGGATGGTGAGTGAGGCACGGGCCACAGGGAAACCGGTTTATTTCCTTAAGGATGGAACGGTCGCTATCGATTGCAACCGTCCAGATGGCAGTTGCGCCATGGTGGTGCGGAATTAGTGCACTGTTTTTACAAATAGCCCCGGACACGCATTGCGTGTCTCGGGGCTTGATTTTTTTATGATTATGTGTTATAATTAAAAGCTACAAGTTTGAATTATAACGGATGTTTTTAAATAAATTAAAATTAAATAATGGAATTCTAAGCGCTATAATTATTATAGTTTTAAATACTTTTTTGATTATGGTCGGTTTTGGGGGTGGATTTATTTTACCTCTTTTTATTTTGGTGATGTTTTTGTCTTTCGGAATAAGCTTTGTCTATCCGAGAAGCGGGATTTACGCTGTTATTTTTTTGACTTTGATTTTTGAGAGATTTTTTACTCTGGCCCCGATAATTATCGGTTATCAAGAATATAAAATTTATCCTCTGGATATTATTTTGGGAGCGGTTTTTTCGGCTTATTTTTTTCAATTAATACCTGAGATTATCAAAGGTCGGAGAAAAAGTTTGGCGGAAAATAAATACCTGATAATGTTTTTTATTTTGATAACAATTCATTTTTTAATAGATATTTTTGTTTTTGGTACGGATAAAAATTTGGCTTTCAGCAGTTTCAAATATTATGTTTTTTACCCATGGCTTTATTTTGTTACTTTGTTTTTCTTCAAAAATAAGGAGGATAGCAAAACATTAATGAGATTTTTTTTGGCGGGAACAATCGGAATTATCTTTTTTATAATTTTCGGTTTGATCAACGGGGGCGGATTATGGACGGAATATACTCCTCTTTCGACCGGAGGAATCAGAATTCTGGCTTTTACGCATAGCTTTTATATTCTAATGGGATTTTTGGGAGTGTGGGTTTGGAGTTTGTATCAGGGTGGAAAAATAAACCGGGCATTAAAAGTTGTAACGGTTTTTTGGATAATCGGAGTAGTGGGTTCGCTAATGCGTCATCTTTGGGTGGGATTGATTATTTCTTTGGGAGTTATCTATTTTTTGATAGACAGGGGCAAAAAAAATATATTTAATAAAATATTTTTTAAAGGAGTGCTGACTGCTTTTTTGGTCTTGATATTTTTTTCTTTTATAGCCTTGATCTCACCTCACTATACAGCTCCGAATAAGTTAATCAACCAAGCATCGAATTCGGTAAAGGAAAGGGCCGGCTCTTTGGTCACCAGTATTGAGAAAGACGAGAGCTTTTTCTGGAGAGAGTTGGTATGGCGCGAGTCACTCAAAAAATACAAGGAAAATCCGATTTGGGGTTTGGGTTTCGGACAGAGAATTTATGTGGAAGAAGAAAATTACAAGGATTTTGTAGAAATTAGAAATATCCATAATTCTTGGTTGGTCCTGCTCTTTCAAGGCGGAATGATCATTTTTATTTTGTTTGGCGCTTTCCTGTTTCAATCAATCGGAAAATTAATTCGAGCAAAAGAAAAGAGTTGGGAAGAAATAATTTTTTTGGTTTTAATCTTAAACTATGCTGTGGTGGCGGTATTTCAGCCTTATTTTGAAACGAATATGTTGGTAATTTTCTTTTGGATATTATTGGGCTTAATCGGAGTATCAAATTTATCAAGATTAGATTATGAAAATTCTGGAAATAAATAAATATTTTTATATTAAAGGCGGAGCGGAAAAACATTTTTTCGATCTTTTGGATTTATTGGCAGGAGCCGGAAACGAAGTGGCGGTTTTTTCTATGGAACATGAGAAAAACTTTCCATCCAAGTGGAGCAATTTTTTTCTTTCAAAAGTGGGCTTTGACGAAGGTTGTAATATTTGGTTAAAAATCAAAGGAGGTTTTCGCGATTTATATTCTTTTGAGGCTAAGAGAAAAATCAATAAAATATTGGATGAATTTAAACCCGAAATAGTTCATATTCACAATATTTATCATCAATTGTCGCCGATGATATTGTTTGAAATCAAGAAAAGAAACATACCGATTGTGATGACGGTTCATGATTATAAGCTTGTTAATCCTAACTATAATTTATTTCATCAGGGAAAGTTTTATGATAGATGCTTGAACGGAAAATATTATCAATGTTTTTTGGATAAATGTTTTAAAGATTCCTATTTTAAAAGTTTTTTGGCGATGTTGGAGATGTATTGGCATGATTTTTTGGGAAGCTACAGGAAGAATATTGATGAATTTATAGTGCCTAGCGAGTTTGCCAAAAATATTTTGATTGAACGAGGAATTCCAAAGCGGAAAATTAAAGTAATTCCTCATTTTATCGCTCAAAACAAAGAAGACAGTCTTGAAAAAAATGAGAATCAGGGGGAAAAATACGCTTTATTTTTTGGAAGAATTGCCAAGGGTAAGGGAGTTGAAGATCTGGCGGATATTTTTAAGGATGGCGAAGGCTTGAAACTTTATTTGGCCGGAAATACAGAAGATAAGTCTTTGGTTTATGAGAGCGAAAGGATAAAATATTTGGGATTTTTGGGAAAAGATTTACTGAAAGGGTACATAAAAAAGGCTCAATTTGTGATTTCTCCCTCTAAGTTGCCGGAAACTTTCGGTTTGGTTGCATTGGAGTCTATCTGTGAAGGGGTACCTTTTGTCGGTTATAATAGCGGGGCTTATCGTGAGATAATCAGCCATGGCGTTAACGGATATTTGGCAAAGAACAGGGAGGAATTGAGAAAGGTGGTGGATAATTTTGAGCAGTTAAATAATTTTGATAAAGGAAAAATAATAAAAAAAGCGCTTGCTAAATATGCCGCCGAGGATTATTATAATAAATTAATGCAAGTTTTTAAAAATCTTATCTAAAAAATCAAAAGAACATCTTTTGTCGCAAGAGGTGTTTGATGGTTTTTGAGAAACTTAAAAAAGGGAGGAAGTCTCATGAAAAGGATTCTGGGTTTTTGGTTGGGGGCTTTTTTGGCGCTGGCACCCTCTCTCGCTCTGAGCGAGGTTTGTCAGATTTTGGGAACAAGAGAGATTCCGGAAACCGCCAGTGGCTTTATGGCCGATTTCGAAATCGATTTTCGGGTCTTCACCAATACACCCGATCCGGGTTTGCCGGTAATTCCTGTTTTGAGGGGTAACATTCTGCCTGATGAGAAGTGGGTTGATCACAAAATAATTCGCTTTGATAGGCAGAAAAATCTGGCCACTGCCCTGATAAAGGGTTGGCCGGCGGGAGAATTTTTCGAATTTTCAACCGGTTGGAAATATCCGGAAAAGGACACCGTTTTTTGGAGTAGTCCGGTCTGCTATGTTTACCCGGATGACGCTCCTCTAAACGAGAGGCATTATCGTCTCAAGTTGGGAGAGAAGAAAAATTTTGTCAATATTACTCCTATAATCTCATTGCTTTTATCTGAGGATGAGGCGCCACACCCGTGCATTGTTTTGGGGGTAGAGACTCTATCTCTGAATGGACCGGTGGGAAATTTCCGAGTCAGGGTGAGTCTGCAAAACTATTCTCCGACGGGGGCTCCGAAAGATGCGATCCCGATGGTGGATAGACAGAGCGCCCCATACTCATCCTGGACCGGATTTCATCCGATCACTCGGGAGGATAATACGGCCTGGTTTGAAGTTGATGATTGGCCACTAGGTCAACCGATTGAATTTTCCCTCAAAATGGTGGCCGGCAGTGTCAGTTATTGGCCCAATCTGGAATATTGGAAGACCCGGTGTCCGCCCGAATATTTTGTCAACGGACATCTGGGAATTAAGTTGGGAGTCGCTCCTGTTTGCGGCCAAGTAAACACCGGCGATAAGCTGGTTCGGCACATTGAAAAATTGGCGGAGGGGAAATATCGGATTTATCTGAATTTCTCCGATATGCCGATAAAAAATTATCAAGCGCTGGTAATCAATGGCCAAAGTGCTCCCAATGCCGCTTGGATTGACCGGCCGGTAGCGGATGAGTATCCCTGTTATTATTCGGACATTGACTGGCCGTATGCCGAAGTATTCGAATTCACGTATTGCGTGGATACGGAGTCCGGCCAGCGCCAGTGCGTCGATCCGACTGGGAGTATTTTCGAATGCGGAGGACACCTCTGCGTTGATTTCAAAAAACTTTGAGTCCTTCAACGGGCCCTGTGAGCTATCAAGCTTGCGGGGCCTGTTATTTTTTGGATCGGTTTTTTATTTTGTCCTTGCCGGTAAAAGTTAAAAATTCTTTGACAAAATTTTGGATAAATGCTAATCTATTAAGCTATATAATTTTTAAATATTTTAAAAAATGAAGAGTATGAATAAGAAGAATAGTTTGAATCTAACCAAGAGAATAGGGGTTTTGACACTTTTATTTTCTATTATACTTCCGGTAGCTTCTTTTGCCGGTAGTAAAGACATATATGTCGATATTGAGGCCAGCGGCAAAGAGGACGGGTCTTTGAAAAACCCTTTCGACACAATCGAGGAGGCTCTTAAGGAGGCTAAAAAAACCAAAAGGAAAGTTGAAATTCATGTTGCAAACGGGATTTACAGAGAAAACATAGAAGTTCCCAATGAGGTTAAACTTTTCGGCGAGGATAAGAAAAAAACAATAATCGATGCCAAGGATAAGGAGCCGGCAGTCAGACTTAAGCATAAAACGGAAATAAATAAATTTACCATTAAGGGCGGAGAATACGGAGTTGTAATCAGTGATGGAGACAGAGCTTCCGTGGTTGAATGCGTAATTAAAGAAAATAAAAAAGACGGAGTAAAAATAAGAACTGCTTCGGTGGATGATAAATATATGGCCAGTGTTGCGGATAATGAAATCTATGATAACGGAAGAAGCGGAATTTATGCCGAGAAAAGAAGGGTTTCATTTGTGGATAATTTTATTTATGAAAACGATGGGGACGGAATTGATATTAGCGCCGGCTCTCAAGCTTGGGTGGAGGGAAACAAACTAAAGAAAAATAATAAAAGCGGAATGAAATTGACACTGGACGGTTCTTATATCTGGACAAAAAATAATACTTTTTATGAAAATGAAAGGGAGGGCTTGGAGGTTAATGCTTATGGCGGAAGCGGAAGAATAGATATCAATAAATCGAAGTTTTATAAGAATGAAAAATATGGAATAGTTAAGGTAAAAAGAGGTGATTTCAGCAATTCTATATTAAACGGTTTGACTATTCAGTCCGATGTGATTTTTTGGGAGAATAAACAGGGTAACATTAAATAGAAAATTCATTTTGAGTGGAAATATTTTCTTATTTTTAACTCAAAATAAATTCGGGATATAAGTTTATTCGATAGATGTGTCTTTAAATTAAATTATGAAAATCGCATTTATAGGACAAAAAGGGATTCCGGCCAAATTCGGAGGGGTGGAGCGACATGTTGAAGAGTTGGCCGGCGAGATGGTCAAAAAAGGGCACCAGGTCTTTGTTTATGCGAGGAATAATTATACTTCCAAGGATTTAAATCAATATAACGGAATAAATCTGATCCATCTTCCCAGTATCGGGACCAAAAATTTGGATGCTATCAGTCATACTTTTTTAGCTTCTCTACACGCTCTAAAATCCGATTACGATGTGATTCATTTTCAAGCTATCGGACCTTCGATGCTGATCGGTTTTTTAAAATTGTTAAAAAGAAAAACTTTGATCATATCCACTTTTCATTGTCAGGATTATTATCATAAAAAGTGGGGCTTGTTTGCCAGATGGGCTTTGCGCTTCGGAGAGTGGAGCTGTTGTCGTCTTCCCGATCGGACAATTGTAGTGAGCGATTCCTTGGATAAATATTCCAGGAAAAAATATTCCATCAAGCCCAAGCTTATTTATAACGGTACTCGAATAAGAGATGATTTTGATTTTAAGTTTTTGCAAAAATGGAAGTTGGAGCCTCAAAAGTATGCGGTTTTTGTAGGGAGATTGATCAGACACAAGGGCGCGCATATTTTAGCGGAAGCCTTTGCTCAATTGGAGAAGGAGGGGAAAATTCCTTCGGATTTCAAACTGGTGATTGTCGGAGACGGGTTTTATACCGATGATTACGTCAAAGAATTAAAAGACGCTTTTTCCAAAAATGAAAAGATAATTTTTACCGGCAATTTGGAGGGTCTAGAATTGAGGAGCGTTTTTGCCGGGGCGTATGTTTTTGTCCAACCTTCCGAAGCCGAGGGTTTGTCTATCACTTTATTGGAAGCGATGGCTTACGGTGTGCCGGTTTTGGTAAGTGATATAAAAGAAAATACCGATGTGATAAAAGATATGGGTTTTATTTTTAAAACTAATGACGTTTCGGATCTTAAAGAAAAATTAAAAAAAATATTCGCTTGCGAGGCCGATGAGCTGGTTCAAAAAACAGTCATTGCCAAAAAGGAGATTAAAAACAAATACGATTGGGAGAGAATCGGCAAAAAAACTTTAAATCTTTATTTGCGAGAAATTAAAACCAAGAATAGGGGCTGATAAATCAGCTAAATTCTTGGCGGTCATTTCAAAATTTATTCAAATTTGCTAAACTTAAAGTAAATCCGGCGGTAACGGATTCGGTTCAAATAAATTTGCTAATTTGAAACTTTTCCAATCTCCGATTGTTAAAATAATTTAAATCAACCCAATGTTTGCTTTAAAAGGTTTTTTTGCGAGTCTCGGTTTATCGGAGAATTTATCCGGTGATATTTCTTTTTTGTTTTTTTTCTTGGTGGTGAGTATCGCTTTCGGAATGTTGGTCGGACGATTCAGGTTAATCAATGTTCTGATTAATGTTTATATTGCCATAGCTATTTTGACTGTGATGCCGAGGGAAATTTTTACGCCCTATTCTTTGGCGGCCTTATTTTTTTTCGTGGCGGCGGTAGTTGTGCTAACTATGGTAGATAGCCATCTTTTTGATATTCATATTTCCGGGAGCGGGGGGAGTTTTTTTTGGCGATTGTTTGTGATGAGTTTTTTTGAGGCGGGATTGATTTTTAGCGTTTTTATTTCTTTTTGGAATCGGGAAGCCGTTTTGAAATTTATTTCTCCGGATATTTATCTTGTATTCGCTTCAGAAATTATGAGAATTTTTTGGATGTTGGCTCCTCTTTTGGTTTTATTTTTTATCAATAAGAAAGAGAAGAAATAAGAATGCAAAATGTGGTAGACAATAGATATGATTTGTGGAAGTGCTTGATTAGTGCTTAAAATAAAAAAGTTATCAGTCAAAAGTCATCAGGTCATTTTCTCTGTTGTATTCAATTAATAGATTGTATTAATATTTTGATGACTGATTGCGGATGACTGATGACCCTTTGGGTCCTCCTCTTGAAAAACTCATAAAACAAGGGTATTATGCATTATAGTAAGTAAAATTATTAATTAAAATTTTTTATCAAAGTTGATAATCAATAAAAAAATATGTTGGATAAAATTGTCAGGATTTTTAAAATAAAGGAATTGCGCAATAAAATACTCTTTATTTTGGCTCTTTTGGTGGTGTTTCGTTTGGCGGCCAATATTCCTTTGCCGGGAGTGGATGCCGCGAAATTGAAGGAATTTTTTGATAGCAATCAGCTTTTCGGGATGTTAAACGCTTTTTCCGGGAGCGGTCTTTCGAATGTTTCGATTGTTCTTTTGGGGGTCGGTCCGTATATTACTTCCTCAATTATTATGCAATTATTGACAATGATTTTTCCTCGTTTGGAAAAATTACAAAAAGAGGAAGGTGAGGCCGGTCGGCAAAAATTCAATATGTGGACTCGTTGGATTACTGTGCCCTTGGCCGGTTTGCAAACTTTTGCGATGATAAATTTATTAAAGAGTCAGGGCGTAATGAAAGAATTAAGTGTTTACGATATGGTGACGATTATGTTTGTAGCCATTGCGGGAACCATTTTTTTGATGTGGTTGGGCGAATTGATTACCGAGAAAGGAATTGGCAACGGAGTTTCTTTGATAATTTTTGCCGGAATCGTGGCCGGGTTACCGGGGGCTTTTTCTCAGATGGTCAGCACTTTTGATCCTACTGATTTTACCGGTTATGTTTTGTTTTTGGGAGTGGGATTAATCACTATTGCGGGAGTGGTGATGGTTAATGAGGGACAGAGAAATATTCCCATTTCTTATGCCAAGCGAATTCGGGGAAATAAAACTTACGGCGGAACATCCACCCACTTGCCTCTCAAAGTTAACCAAGCCGGAGTGATTCCGATAATTTTCGCTATTTCAATTATGCTTTTTCCGGGACTGGTGGCTAATTTTTTTGTCAATTCGGACAAGGAGACTGTGGCTAATGTGGCTCGATTTGTCAGTGAACTTTTTCAAAACCAGTGGTTTTACGGTGCGACTTACTTCTTGATGGTTGTTTTATTTACTTATTTTTATACGGCGGTGGTTTTTGATCCAAATAAAATTTCGGAAAATTTACAGCGCCAAGGCGGTTATGTGCCGGGGGTGAGACCGGGTAATGCGACAGCCGATTTTTTGAGTCGGATTATCAATAGAATTACGCTTTCCGGTTCGATTTTTTTGGGCTTGATCGCTATTTTGCCTTTGATCGTGCAGGGTGTAACCGGTTTGACCGCTTTGAGTATCGGCGGAACAAGTATTTTGATTGTGGTTTCGGTGGTGATTGAAATGGTTAAACAAATTGAAGGACAATTGGTGATGCGGGATTATGAAGGATTCTAGGCTTAGCTTATTAGGATTTTAGTCAGTAGCTTTTTAGCTGATAACTATGACTCAATATATAAATCTAGAGCTAATAAGCTAATAACTACAAGCTAAGTATCTAATTATATGATTAATATTAAAAATAAGGAGGAGGTTGAAATTATGCGAGAGGGCGGTAAAAGGCTGGCTGGAATCATGAATGAGTTGGAAAGAAATATTTTGCCCGGTAAGACCACTTGGGAAATAGATGCTTTGGCGGAAGAATTGATTTTAAAAGTCGGAGGCACGCCATCTTTTAAAGGTTACGGAGGAGGCAAAAATCCTTTTCCGGCTTCAATCTGCGCTTCAATCAACAATCAAATTGTGCATGGAATTCCAAATAAAAAAACCGTTCTAAAGGACGGTGATATTTTTAAAGTGGATATCGGGATGAAGTATAAGGGAATGCATAGTGATATGGCGCGTACTTTTGCAGTGGGAAAAATAAATAAGGAAAAGCAAAAAATAATCGAGGTGGTGCGAGAATCTTTTTATCAAGGAATCGGGGAGTTGCAATCGGGCAAGAAATTGAATCGTTATTGCAAAGCGGTCCAGAAATATGTAGAGAAAGAAGGTTTTTCAGTAGTGCGTAACTTGGTAGGACATGGTATCGGCAAAAAATTGCACGAATTTCCCCAAATCCCTAATTATTACGAGCGAGGAGTTTGCAAATTTAAATTGGCCCCGGGGATGACGTTGGCTTTGGAGCCGATGATTAATGCGGGCAGTTTTGAAATCCGAACCGGTGCCGACGGCTGGGTTTTTGAAACCATTGACGGATCCTTGAGCGCGCATTGGGAAAACACGATTTTGATAACGGATAAGGGATTGGAGATATTGACGGAAACGGAGTAAAATTTGTTAAAAATGTTGTAGATGTTGAAAAGTATTCTAGCTGTGTGTTATTTTGACTATAGCGAATGCGGAGTGGAGAAATCTAAAATATTAAATTTAAAAATTAAATAAATATACTTTTTATTAAAAATAATAAAATACTACAATATTACAGTATATTGGAGTTAAAAAATAATGGAAGAGGAAGTGAAAAATTATTTAGGGATTGATTGGGGGAGTTCCAAAATCGGCTTGGCTTTGGCGGACAGTGAAACCAAGATGGCTTTTGCTTATGCCACTTTGAATAATGATTGCAAGGATAAAATCGGGGAGATTGTCGAGATAATCAAAAGAGAAAATGTCGGCACAGTGGTGATCGGTATCCCGTCTTATATTAATCGTCGAGAGACGGTTTATCCCGGAGAAAAAATGGGCACGGAATTGAAAAATAAAATTGAAAAAAAAATAAAGATAGTTTATCAAAATGAAATGTTTAGTACCCAGATCGCACACAGAAACTTGATTGAGAGGGGCGTGAAGAGAATTGGAAAATTCGATGATGCCGAGTCGGCCAGGGTGATTTTGGAGAGTTATTTGGGTGGCGTAAGATGATAAATTACTTGGAGCGGAAAGAGGTATTTCTATGGAAACGAGAATATTTTTCGTGTTTTTTTATTTATAGCTTAAAGTAAGACCGGGATTTTGTAATCATTTTTTGGATAAAATATTTGTAGATAATATTCAAGATGACAACAAAAATATTATATTTTATAAGTGTAATTTCTTTTTTGTTTTTTTTATTTATTAATATCGAGTCGCCGATTAAAATTCAAGGGGACGGAGTGTTTTATTATTCATGGGCGCATTCTTGTTTTTTTGACGGGGACATAGATTTCAAAAATGAAATAAAGCACTTCTCCGATTATGATTTTTATAGCAAGAAATTTATCGATGAAAATATAGTCACAAAAACAGGGATGATTCCCAATCCTTATGCCTTCGGGACGGCTATAATATGGATGCCTTTTGTGGCGATAGCTCACTGGGTGAGCATTACATTTTTTTATTTTACCGAAAATAGACTGTTTTTTCCGGACGGATATTCTTATTTTTATACTCTGTTTGTAAATCTGGCCACATGGGCTTTCGGGACAACTTCTTTTTTCCTTATTTTTAAAAATTTAAAATATTATTTTTCAAACAAAATTTCTTTAGTGACAACTATTTCTTTATGGTTGGGAACACCTTGGTTTTATTATCAGTTTCTAGAGCCGTCAATGTCTCATTTAGCCTCATTATTTTGTATGAGCGCTTTTTTTATTTTCGTTTGTAGAATTTTAGAAAAGCAAAAAATATCATTTGTTTATTTTTTCTTATTGGTTTTTTTGGCGGTAGCTGTGCGTTGGCAAAATATTATTTCAATTTTTGTTTTTTGGGGAGTATATAATTTGGATAAAGAAAGAAAAGAGGCGGAAAATAAAATTTCAACCCTAGTAATAGCGGCAACCGCATCAGTTTTGTTTTTGCAAGCTATAGCTTGGAAAATTATATACGGAAGTCTCTTATTGATTCCTCAGGGAAGTGACTTTCTATTTTCGGATTTTTATGGAATTACCACATTATTTTCCAGCAATAGGGGGCTTTTTTTCTGGTCCCCAATTCTGCTTTTATCATTGGCTGGAATTTTTTTATGGAAAAAGAGTAAATTCGTCTCCGCCGTAATCGGATTTTCTTTTTTGGGACAATGGATTATCAACAGTATTTTATCCGATCCGGGCGGGGGAGACGCTTTTGGCGCAAGGAGGTTCATAGAAATAATCCCTTTTTTGGCAATACCTTTAGCTGAAGCAATAAAATATTTCTGGAATAGAAAGATAATTATTTTGGTAGCGGGGCTTGTTTCTTGGAGCTTGTTTTTATTGGTGGGTTATCATTACGATATTATTCCCAGATTCGGAAATTTTAACCTTTTTGAGGTGCTGAGGTATATATAATTTTGGGTTTTTTACTAAGTTGTGGTATATTGTATAAAGTACGGATAGTGCTTTGGAAATAAAAATAAATATTAAAACTTTCTATTATATACAGTTATGCCGATTATAAAATTTGAAAATGTTAAAAAAAGCTATCAAAACAAATTTTCCGCTTTGCGAGGGGTGAATTTAGTTATTCAGTCGGGGGAGTTCGTCTCGATAGTCGGCAAGAGCGGAGCCGGTAAGACTACTTTGGTCAAAATGATTTATGCCGAGGAATTTCCGGATGAGGGCAAGGTTTATTATGGCGAGAGATCAACCGATCAAATCAGGAAAAAATTGTTGCCTTTTTATAGGAGAAATTTCGGGACCGTATTTCAGGATTTCAAGTTATTGTCGCACAAAACGGTTTTTGAAAATGTGGCTTATGCGGCGGAAGTAATAGGCAGAACCAAGGCGGAAATAGAAAAAGAAGTGCCAAAAATACTGTCAGTTTTCGGTTTGTTTGAAAAAAGCAACAAGTATCCGAATCAATTGAGCGGAGGAGAGCAACAAAGAGTTTCATTGGCCAGAGCTTTGGTTAATCGGCCGGATGTTATTATCGCCGACGAGCCGACGGGAAATCTTGATCCCGCTTCCAGCTTGGAAATTATGAAATTGCTTTTACGGATCAACGGTCATATGGGCACTACGGTGGTTTTGGCTACGCACGATAACGATATCGTCAATATGGCTCAGAAAAGAGTGATTACTCTCGACGGCGGGAAGGTGGTAAGTGATCAAAATCCCGGTAAATATTTAATCTAAAAATCACCACAAATCTACAAATCTTTTACAAATCTATAAATATTATGAAAATTAAGAGTAGTTAATTTGTGGATTTACAGTATAAAAAACTAAAATTATGAAATTTTTAAAATTAAAAAGAGTGATTGCGGAGGGTTGGACAAGTTTTAAGCGTAACGCTTGGTTGACTGTTGCCACGGTGTTGGTCTTATCTCTCTCACTCTTTATTATAGGGAGTACTTTGTTTGTCGGTTTGAGCGCCGGAGAGTTACTCAAGCGAATAGAGCAAAATGTCAATATTAGTGTTTATTTCAAAAACAATGTTGAAGAGGCGCGAATTTTGGAAATCAAAGCCGGCATTGAACAACGGCCGGAAATAGCCTTAGTCCAGTATATTAACAAAGAGACCGCCTTGGAAAAATTTTCCAAGGAAAATGATGGTGACGAAGTAATCTCGGAGGCGTTAAAGGAAATCGGAGAGAATCCTTTATTTTCTTCTTTGGTTTTGACCGCTAAAGATCAATCTTATTACGAAGAGCTTTCCAATTATGTGGAAAAAAATTTTGAACAAGAAGTTGATCGGATAAACTACGGGAGAAACAAAATAGTTATTGAGAAGTTGGGTAGAATTATTTCCACGATGGAAAAAATCGGTTTGGGCTTGGGCGGGATATTTATTTTGATTTCCGTTTTAGTGACTTTTAGCACCATCCGGATGAGCCTTTATTCCAGGAAAAAAGAATTCGATATTATGCGCTTGGTGGGAGCTTCCAATTTGTATATAAAAATTCCAACAATTGTGGAAGGGATGATTTATGGATTGTTGAGTGCCTTGGTGGCGATGGTTTTTATTGCGGCGATTACTTATGGAGGGATTCCGGTGGCGGGGGGTATTATTCCAAAAGAAGAGATGATCGGTTTTTATGTTCAAAATATTTGGAAGGTCGGTTTGGTGGTTTTGATTTCCGGTTTGGCAATCGGGGTTTTAAGCAGTTTGATTTCTATTAGAAAATACCTGAAAATTTAGGAATTTTTGGATAAAAAATAAGTAAAATAAGGACCCGAAAGAGGATTATTTTTGGGTTTGCTTAAAACACTTGACAAGAAAAAAATATCTTGCTAGTATGGATAAGCAATCGAGAAAAGCAATTATTTTACTTGAAAATATGGGTGAATAAATATGCGTTTCTGAAATACAGCAATTTTTCGGAAATGCGTTTTTGTTTGTCATCCGACAAGCAAGGTGAACTTTGACAATTGAATAGAATAGATAATTATGTAGTATAAGAAATAGAATAATAAATTACTTTCGAATGAATTTATTATTCAAACAATCACAATTTTTTGTGGTTCCCTATTTTTTCTTGTTTTTTAAAACAAGAGCTAATGTTCATAAAGAGCTTTTAAGAGGATTTAAAAATCTTTTTATATTTATCCGAATTACTTTTGTAATTTCGGGTAATTCTCAGGAAAAGTTTTATTTGAAACTTTTCTTATTGAGAGTTTGATCCTGGCTCAGGATGAACGCTGGCGGCGTGGATAAGGCATGCAAGTCGAATGTCGCACCTTTCAGCTTTTGTGTTAAAATGTAAATATGTATTATTTTTATGTTTTAAAAAGTGAAAAAGACGGTCGTCTATATTTTGGTTATTCAAGTAACCTAAGACAACGTTTCGCTGAACACAATCGAGGCAAAGGTCGTTATACTAGAAATTTCCAACCTTGGAAGTTGGTTTATTATGAAGCTTACGCATCAAAAGAAAATGCGAGGTATCGTGAAAAACAAATAAAACAGGGCGGAAAAGTATATGCACAACTAAAACGAAGGATTGAAAAGTCAATTCATGAAAGTTGAAAGGTGCGACATGGCAAACGGGTTAGTAACGCGTAGGAATTTTCCCCAAAGTCGTGAATAATCCGGAGAAATCCGGAATAATACACGATGTGCTCTACGGAGTAAAGATTTATCGCTTTGGGATAAGCCTGCGTCCTATCAGCTTGTTGGTGAGGTAATAGCTCACCAAGGCTATGACGGGTAGGGGGTGTGAGAGCATGACCCCCAACATTGGAACTGAGACACTGTCCAAACTCCTACGGGAGGCTGCAGTCGAGAATATTCCACAATGGACGAAAGTCTGATGGAGCGACGCCGCGTACAGGATGAAGGCCCTAGGGTCGTAAACTGTTTTTATTGAGGAACAATTATTGAGCGTACTCAATGAATAAGGGGTTACTAACTCTGTGCCAGCAGTAGCGGTAATACAGAGACCCCAAGCGTTATCCGGATTTATTGGGCGTAAAGCGCATGTAGGCGGATATACTAGTCAGATGTCAAATCTCCGAGCCTAACTCGGAAACTGCATTTGAAACGGTATATCTAGAGAGAGTGAGAGATCAATGGAATTCATGGTGTAGTAGTGAAATGCGTTGATATCATGAGGAACACCCAATGCGAAGGCATTTGGTTGGCACTTTTCTGACGCTGAGATGCGAAAGCGTGGGGAGCGAAGGGGATTAGATACCCCCGTAGTCCACGCCGTAAACGTTGCATACTAGATGTTAGGAGTATCGACCCTCCTAGTGTCGTAGCTAACGCGTTAAGTATGCCGCCTGGGAAGTACGAGCGCAAGCTTAAAACTCAAAGGAATAGACGGGGATCCGCACAAGTGGTGGAGCATGTGGTTTAATTCGATGATAAGCGAGGCACCTCACCAGGGCTTGAAACTTAGCTGTGGTTTCTAGAGATAGAAACGTCTTCGAGATTGCTAAGCAGGCGCTGCATGGTCGTCGTCAGCTCGTGCCGTAAGGTGTTCCCTTAAGTGGGGTAACGAGCGCAACCCCTGTCGTGTGTTATACATGTCACGCGAAACTGCCCAGACTTCTGAGCACTAGCTCAAAAATGTAGAATGTATCAAGTAGTATGTATCATGTATGAATTTAATTCATACAAAATACATAATACAAAATACATAATACTTTTTTGTTCGCTAGCGAACAAAAGTCTGGGAGGAAGGAGGGGATGACGTCAGATCAGCATGGCCCTTTGACGCCCTGGGCGACACACGTGCTACAATGGCCGGTACAGAGGGTTGCGAAATCGCGAGATGGAGCCAATCCCAAAAAGCCGGTCCCAGTTCGGATTGGAGTCTGCAACTCGACTCCATGAAGCCGGAATCACTAGTAATCGGGAATCAGCCATGTCCCGGTGAATACGTTCCCGGATCTTGTACTCACCGCCCGTCACGTCAAGAGAGCCGGCAACACCCGAAGGTCCTGTATCAAAGCAGGGACAACGGTGGGGCTGGTGATAGGGACGAAGTCGTAACAAGGCATCCGTAGCGGAAGCTGTGGATGGATCACCTCCTTTCTAGGGAGATATTGATAAAATCCGAGAGCATTGCGCATCAAGGCGTTTGGTTTCCTAATCAAATGCTGCGGAATGTGGATTTTATCCGCTGGTCGTAATCTCGATTTATCGGGATAACAGCTATGTCTAACAGAGCTAAATAATTCCTGTCGTTTTCGAACGACCGGACAAGTCTGTAGTCGTAAGTTTTGTACAGCTTACGCATCAAGTTATAATAAAGACATTGGCTTGGGGAACCGCAAAAGTTTTTGATGGTCGTCTAAATTT
>JAVEQZ010000053.1:0-6065 GCA_034007405.1 Candidatus Moraniibacteriota bacterium
TCGGTTTTGTGATGGACAACCACATAGTGCCCCGCTCCGTTCCGCGCATTGATAAAAACAATAACCGGATTTCCCGCTGAAAGTTCTTTGTCCACAGTAGACCAATTCACTCCGCTATGCGCCGTACTACTGGCCAAACGCAAGTCATTCCAAGAAGTTGGCCAGTTGATCAAATCCCAAGAAAAAATCGGCCTGTCGGATAATTGCTTGGGATTTATCCTTTCTCCTTTAAAAGTAAAAACCATCGCCACCGAACTCACCGCGCAACCGAAATCTTTCATTTTTGATTTTGAATTTCCGATCGTTTCATCACCCCAACGCGGATCTTTCTGCGAGTAATACCAAGAAGTTTCCGCCAAACCGGAAGTCGGCCTCTCCAAACCCGAAGCAAAAGCCGAAATTTCGGCAAAATTGGCGTTATATAATTCATCAATGTCTCCCAAGAGCTCTTGTTTTTGTTTTTCTATTTTTTCCAATTTTTCCTGATATTTAGCCTCATCCCCTTCCGTTTGAATTAAAAGCGTGTTTTTTTGACTGCGAGTAGAAGCCAATCTGGTGTTTTTTTCTTCCAAATCTTGACGCGCTCGGACAACTTCATCTCTTTTCTTGATAATTTCCGCTTGATCTTGGGTAATTTTTTTCTGAATATTTTTGAGGTCCACCGTTATTTCGACAATTCTGTCTCCGGTTTGAGAAATATGATCATTTTTGGTAGCGATAGAAGAAAAAGTTTCAATTCCGAAAACTATCTTACTAATCGCATCATCATTATCCTCTTGATAGTTTCTTATCATATCCGCCAAAATCTCTTTTTGCGCCTCTATCAATATCTCATTTTTAGCTAAGTTTATCCTCAGTTCATCGATTTCTGAGTTCAGGCTGTCTATTTTTTCCGCATTGTTCTTGATGTCATTTTTCAAAACATTTATTTCATTGTTCAAATTTTCTATCTGACCTCCCAATAAAGTTTTTTGCTTTTGTTTAAGTAAGAGCATTTTTTCGTAAGTTTGGGCCTTTTCTTCAAGTTTTTGAATCTCTTCGTTCTTTTTCTCTATTTTTTTTTGCTCTTCTTCGCTCATATCAAGACTCGTTTGTTCCTCGGTTGCCTTACCTTGGAGAAAAAAACAAAAAGAGCCTAAGAAAATAAGGATAAAAAATAAAATATTTTTTTTGTTTTGAAAAAGATTTTTTTCTTTCATTTTTTGTTTTAAATAATCTGAGAAAAACAGCTTTTTTTTATTTTACAATAAAATCAGCTAAATAGAAAATTAATTCTCTTTGATTTGCTCCAGCGCTCGGTCTATTCTTTTCAATGTCTCTTGTTTACCAAAAACCCAAGCCACCTGAAAGGGTGAAGGAGATCTTTTTTCTCCGGTCAAAACCGCTCTCAAGGGAAAAAGCAAATCTCCGCGCTTATCGCCGGCATGCTCCAATAATAATTTCTCAATATTTTCCAATGTCCAATTCTCCTCGGAAATATTTTCCAAGACCTTTTTGGCTTTATTTAAATTGTTTTTAGTATCTTCATCTGAGTTATCTTTCCAGCGCATATCATCTGTATTTAATCTAATATTATCCGCAGCTGTAAAGAAAAATTTATTTTCCTCCCCTACTCCCGATAATTTCACCAATCTTTCTTGCTCAACACTTAATACTTTTTTTAAATATTCTTCTTTTTGAGTATTACTCCATGCTCCATGATTTATGCTCCATGATTTATGAAAATCTTTTTGCTCGAAAAACGGCAAACTTTTTTTATAAAGTTCATCTAGGGATAATTTTTTGATATATTGAGCGTTGAGCCAATCCAGTTTCTTTAAATCAAAAACCGCTCCGGCTTTGTGCACCTTTTCTATATCAAATTTTTCAATCAACTCCTCAGGCGAAAAAATCTCCTGAGTTGCCCCTTCTCCGGGGTTCCAACCCAAAAGTGCCACAAAGTTTATAATAGCTTCTTTCAAATATCCTTTCTTGATGTAATCTTCCACCGCCACATCCCCCATTCTTTTGGATAATTTTTTCTTGTCCGTGCTCAAGAGAAGCGGTAAGTGAGCGAATTCCGGAGCAGTCCAGCCAAATGCTTCGTAAAGCAAAATATGCTTCGGAGTACTGGGTAGCCACTCCTCTCCTCGGATAACATGGGTAATTTGCATTTCATGATCATCGATTATATTTGCCAAGTGGTAAGTTGGAAATCCGTCGGACTTCATCAAGATTTGATCATCTACGGTATTGGTATTTATTGAAATTTTTCCCCGCACAAGATCGTTAAATTCGATGATCCTCTCTCGGGGAACTTTTAATCTGATAACATAAGATTCGTTGTTTTTTAATTTTTCCGCCACTTCCTCAGCGGACAATTTTTCCAAACAGTGACGATCATACATGGGCGGTTTTTTTTGAGACATTTGTTCTTCGCGCATTTTTTCTAGACGCTCCGAATCACAAAAACAATAATAAGCCAATCCCTTATCCACCAATTGTTCCACATATTTTTTATAAACCTCTAATTTTTCCGATTGAATATAAGGCCCGAATTTTCCGACTTCCAAAATTCCCGGATAATTTTTTGAGTTTACAACCGTTTCAGAGTCGTCTTTGATTTCCACTCTTTGAAAAACGCCCTCGTCTCTTTTGAGCCCCATCCAATCCAATGATCCGACAAGGCTTTCAACCGCCCCTTCGACAAATCTTTTCCTGTCCGTATCTTCGATTTTCAAAATAAAATCACCTTTGTTTTTTCTGGCAAATAAATAATTATACAAGGCACTCCTCAAGCTCCCGACATGCAAATAACCGGTTGGACTGGGGGCAAACCTGACCCTGACTTTTTTATTATTATCCATAAACTTGTCCCGTTAAATTGCGGTAATCCGCACCATTTAACCGGGATTAATTAAAAAACGAAAATATTCTTACCCGACAACATTAGAATCCCTATAATTATAAGCAAAATTCCGCCGATTAACAAGGCTAGATTGGAATACTTAGCGCCGAATTGATAGAACTTCCGATAGCCGAAAATCGCCAAGCCGAAAACAATAAAATCATCCACCATATAAAATAAAGTATAAATTCCGATATAAAATTGTTGCACCCAGAAACTGACACTGTTAATTTCCAAAATCTTGGTAAAAGATTGCGCCAAACCTATAGAACAAGCAAACTCGATAATGTTAACCGAAAAAGCCAAGCCGATAATAATAAAGGTGCCGAGAATACTAAGCGGATTGGTGGCAATATCTTTTATTCGAGTAGTTGTTTTTCGCTGGTGTTCGATACTGGTGACATCGCAAACCAATTGACCCTTATTTTTTCTAAATTTGTAGAGAAAATAAATTCCCGCTCCCAAACTCAATAAGCCAATCATTGGCAAGACTAATTTATCCAACTTGATAAAGTCCCAAGTCAAGTACCAAACATTTAATATCAAAAAATACATTACCGCTTCGGCCAAAATAAATATCCCGGCGACAAAAATCATCTTGGATTGACTGCCGACCTGAGAAAGCGCAATCAAAAAAGCCACCAAAACCCACATCGCGCAAGGATTGAATCCGTCTATAAAACCCAAAATTGCCGCCAGTGAAAAAAGTGAAAAATCTTTGGTCTCAATCACCCCCAAAAAAGGCACTTCGACTTTTTCCAAGGTGCTCTCTTTTATCTCATTTTGACTGCAGGCTTCCGCCCCGCTTAATGCACAAACCTCCGCTCCGTTATCCTTCAACTTGTAGCCCTCCTCCAAATAAGTGACAACGTCTTTATATTTATTTTCCGCCAAATCGATTATTTTTTTACCGATTGATTCAGCATTATCAAATCCCACAATAACCTCACCTCCAGTCAAAGTAATCGGCGTCACCTTTGATAAATTATATTTTTTTGTAACCCTTTCAAATGTCTCGTAATTTTCCTTTTCTCCGATATCCAAAAATTCGATATTGAGACTCAAATCATTAATGCTTGATAAAAATTCCTTTTCTTTAGCGCAAGCTCCGCACCCCTCCCTGACAAAGACAATAATATACTTATCTTGTTGGATTTCTTCCGCATTATTCGCCTCACCGTAGTTAAAACTAAATAGCGATAACACCAGTCCGAATATTAGAAATATAAAATATGACTTTCTTCTAAAGATAGCCGAAAAAAGATTATTACTCATTTTTTTGTTTTTAAATCAAATATTTATTACTCAATTTATTATACAAAATAAAAACGCCTTCGTCTATATAAATATAAACAGAAGGCGTTTCGTATATTGAAACCTTATCTAACTCTTACCAGCACCACTTTGTCTTCCTTATTACCGGACTTGTCATAAGCCCTAATCAAAAGAGTGTGAGTTCCCTTGGGGGTTCCGGCCGGAACGTTGAAGAATCCGTCTTTCGTTTTTACTTTATCTCCGTTGAAATAATATTTGTAATACCTGATTTTGTAATCATCGGTAGCGTTCCACCAAATTTTGCTACCCACTTGCTTATTGATTATAGGAGGAATACTTTCAAATTCAGGATCTTTGGTATCAAGCTTCACTCTGTATTTACTCGATTCGCTCAATAAATCCCCAGAGCTGTTAAGATATTTGAATTTCAAATCATAACTTCCATCCTCCTTAAACTTAACTTTTCCCTTCCATGTTCCCTCGCTGTCTGCCGCAATCTCCTCTTTCATTTTTCCATCCACATAAACTTGAACTTTACCGTTTCTTAGATTTTCCGATTCTCCTTTAAAGGTGGTTTTTTCTTCTTTGATATAAATGCGTTTGTCTTTGTCAATCTTTTCATATTCATCTCCGAGATTGACTAATGGCTTCGGCATTTCTACTTCATTCGCCGGATCGGGTATTACAACTTCGTCCGTTTCGGAAACCGGAATCTCCTCTCCTTCCGCTTCTATACTAAAGGATACACTAAAAGAGTCTCCATTGGCGTTTCCGCTCCCATCAATACATTTAATGTAATAAATATAAGCCGTTCCGTTATTTAATCCGGTAAGATTGGTTGAGTGAGCGGTTGTTCCGGTGGTGGAAAAAGTCCCGCTCATCAAAGAATATCCGACATTTTCATTTGAATACTTACAAGTGGAGTTTTCGCTGGTGGTCACACGCATCTCGGTTGTTTGAGTATCCAAGGGCAATATCCCCGAAGGAGCCCCACCCGACAAAGTCGGAGCGGTGGTGTCCGGCAAAGTAATCACCACGTTGTCGGTCGAACTAACTGAAATATTTCCCACTGCATCTCTTACCCAGGCATATAGATTTTTGCTACCGGCGGAAGAGAAGAGGTATGCGGTAGGAGCTGAAGCATTCCAACCGGAAGCACTCAAAGAAGGGGTCGCCGAGGTTTCGGTCAACAAATAAGCAGTCACTCCGATATTATCGGTCGCCTCAAAAGTTATCCCGGTCACATTCAGAGATTCAGCTGTGGCGGGAATCACAAAAGAAGAAATTGTCGGCCGACTGGAATCCACATTGACCGAATCATTTTGGTTCGCAGAAATATTTCCGGCTGCATCCTTGGCCCAAGCATAGAGAGTTTTGGTTCCGTCGGTATCGAAGGTATAATTGGCGGGAACGGAAACCGACCAGTCGGGATCATCTACGGACGGAATATCGGAAGTTTCGGTCAGCAAATAACCGGTAACCGCCAAATTATCCGTGGCGGTAAAAGTGGTAATCGGAACAGTTTGAGAAGTTGAATTGGCCGGAATAGCAAAATTTGTCACCACCGGAATAGCGTTTACGGAAACCGAATCCCTGAGATAAAGCGAGACATTTCCATCCGCATCTCGAGCCCAAGCATAAAGTGTTTTGCTACCCTCGGTGTCAAAAGTATAATTAGCAGGCTTAGTTGCCGACCAGCCGACAGATTCGGGAGTCGGAGCAACATCGGTTTCGGTAATTTTATAACCTACTACTCCGACATTATCCGTCGCTTCCAAAGAGTCAATTGGTACTGTCAAAGAAGTTGAATTCTCAGGAATAGAAAAAACTGTCACAACCGGCGCCTCGGCATCCGATCCGCTGGAAGCAACTGTTACTGTCGAATTTGTCCTGGTGGCAATAA
>JAVEQZ010000054.1:0-5975 GCA_034007405.1 Candidatus Moraniibacteriota bacterium
AAAATCAGCAGAGATATCAAAAATAATAATTTATTTTTTTTCATAATATCATTATAGCACTCCGAAAAAATATGAAAAGTCGAAAAGATGAAATTAGAAAATAAAATTTATTACAAAACGTTTAACCCGGTCGGATTAATCGGATTCTCGATTAGTCCGCCATAATCCACCCACAAGGCTTCCGTCCAAGCGGATATTCCCTGTCCCGAATTGGCAAAAAGTCCGTGCGCAAAAGGAACTCGACCAATGCCATCAGTCGGATCGTTATCCGAAATGCAATGTCCGGGATTGTCAGGATCTTCTCCGTATTTCACACCCCTATCCTCCGACTCCCTTGCCAAATAATCGCAATCGTACATCTTGGTATATCCAAAACTTACCGAATATTCAGTGTGATTACACAAATAAGATCCGGCCATAGTACAATTCGCTCCGGCGTTTACGGTTCCCGCTTTACAAATTCCGGTCACCGGAGCGCAAGGATCGGGCTGAGTCCAAACTCCGTGCGACACCCATCTTTGAGTAAAATCCAAAATTTCCTGATCATTCCAAACCGGCCTAAGCGTAGGCATAAGAAGTAATGCCAAAGAAAATTTTTTCGATTGCATAGAATTACCACTCATCAAATAAGTTACCCCCGGCACCGAGCTCCCGTCTATATATCCGTAAGGATCGGGTCCGGTCTTTCCGCCGTAATCCGGAGTTCGCACCAATTCGTCCCAATATCTCCATTCATTGGCATAAGTGGACTTATTCATCGACCACAAAGATTGACCCGATTGTATAGTATGATGAAAAACTCCGTTTTCTTGAAATTGAAAATCATCCCCGCCGGAAACAAAATTTTTCATATCTTGATTATCGAGCATCACCGCCGCAAAAGTCATCGGAAGCTTTCGACCGATATAAATCTGCCCGTCCGGAGGCCACTTGGCCCCGTTGATTCCGGCATAATAAAGATCGATTCCGTGTTGAATATAATCAATCGCCAAACTTTTTTTCGATTCCGGAGAATCATCCAGCATCAACCGCAAAGCAATTTCGCCGTTCCTCGTAGCCAGAGCTCCTCCGTCATTGGGCATATTATCATCAGGATGCAAATAATCAATCAAATGATTGGAAAGATAGTCAAGTTGAGGACCCATAAAATATGTAACGGCTCTGAAATTTTCAATCGGTGGCGGAGCAACACTGGGGGCATAAGCGGGAAGCAAATCCCAATCTATATCATTGATAGAAATTATAGCCTTATCGATACCGAAATAAGGCGGCCTAAAAAAATCCAATCCGTTATTGGCGGGAATTTCACCCAAGACAGTCAGTACGGCTAAGGATTTTAAAATCGGACGACTGCCGTTGGGATAAGAAACCGATTTTACGATTGATTCATTGGGGCCGGCCGAATAAGGCAAGGTTGGAACAGTACCCTCATCAAAAGAAGAAACGCTCGCATCAAAACCCTGTTTGCTCACATCACTGGGATTAACCATCCAACCGTTTTTGGCTTTTTTATAAACGCAATAATCCTGGCCCAAAACATTGGGACAAGTAATCCCGTATTCGGAACCGGGATAAGAAGTGCAAGTTTCAATACTGGGATAAACGCATTGATCCGAGTTAGTCGGAAAATCAAAATCGTAAGCAGGCGTAATTTCATTTATTGTCAAGGGTCCCAGAACCCAATAATCCCCATTGGCAAACTGTCCGCATCGATATTCCTTGTCGAAAGTCCAAGTGATACCAAACTGAGAAATAGAACTCTCAAAACCGCTCTCGCAAAAAGCGTGAGAAATGAAAGGAATAAAAAACAAAAAAGCTATAAATTTTATTTTAAAAAAAGTTGACATAAAAGAATTCAAAAAACATTTAATCCTTGTGGAACTTCCGGAGCAGAGTAATCCAAAGTGAAAGGATTGTAAGTTATATTTTCAATCAGATAAACGGAATTATCAAGAGAAGAACTCTCTACCAAAGTAACTGATATTTTTTTTGAAGAATCAACCGCACTATCAACCGTTAAACTTTTGTAACCGCTTTTTTCAAAAACAAACCGATAGGGACTTTCAAAAGTGAAACCTTTTTCCGCGGAGCTTTTGTAACTATAAATATATTCTCCCAAAGCATCGAAAGCAGTTCCTTTTGTGTCGGTGATTTTTTGTATCGCAAGAATTCCATCTTTGTCATAAACGCTCACCGATACTCCGACAAGCGGATTAGAAAAAGAATCCTTGGTCAAAAAATCCACATACCAATTCACCGATAAATCGGCTACATCCGAATAGGTCCTACCTACATTATTGATGCCGTAGGAAATATCATTTAGATCGGCTCCGCCTTGGAGCAGTATGTTGCTAAAAACATTATCTCCGGGAAAATTATATCCATATCTTATAGTATAAAATCCTGCCTGGGGAGTAGAATTTTTTATCAAAGTATTGGAGTCAAAAGCCTTATATTGAGTAGCACTACTCACATCTCCATCAGACATATCTAAAATAATATGATTGCTTTCGAAAGTATTATTATAAATCTCTCCTTGACCCTGAGTTTTATAAGCCATAGCATGTTGCTGGAGATAATTATCGGTTGTAACACTGATATTATTGTCATGAATCTTAACATTATCGGAAACTCCCCCTCCCGAATCATCACCCAAATAATTGGTAATTCCCGATACTTCCGTATAGCAATTATTTAGCTGGGGATTAGTACTTCCGATAATAGTATTGCCAAAAATTTCCACATTTTCCAAGATTCCCGAGCCGTAATTTTTTATCCTTATCCCATGAGCGGAATTAGGATAACCGTAAGAAGAATACTCGCTACAAGGCCAGGATTTAGGCTTAATTATATTATTGTAAATCCTGGTATTGTCGGAATCCCTGCCCAACCCGATACCGTGGCCCTGAATCGGATCGATAATATTATCATGAATGTCCACATTCGCTCCGGCGCTGATAGAAAATCCATTAGTAGCATTTACTCTGGTCTTTATAGTATTGCCATAAATTTCACTTCTGGCACTCAATCCGCCTCCATGACTGATACCGACATGCGGACCGTTCATCAAAGTGTTGTTGTATATTTTATTGCCCCCATCGGTAGCACCCAAATCTATCATCGAAAAAGCATACTGCCGATTGAGCGGAAGTTTACCATTGGCTTCCATATAATTATCATAAATTTCCATCCCACCGGCCCAATATTCACTTATATTCGGACTGTTGATTCCGTTGGTTACTATATTTAAATCATGAATTTTAACAGCGGATGTTTTATATATGGCGGGCGAATAAATCGCCTTTGATCGCCCCTCGATGATGCTTCCGTTTTTAATTTCCGCCATTCTTCTGTTGTAACCCGAAATAGCCACTCCGCTAAAACCGATCGGCCTTATATCCACCTCGTCAATACTAAGGCTGGTGGTTTTTGTATTGTCAGTTGTTCCCAAAACAACCTTACCTCTGACCGTGGCCGGCGAAGAGATGTCAAACTCGCAAACCAACCCCCAAGACATATCGGTGGTGGCGGAAAGATGCATATTACTAATTTCGTTTCCACAAGTAACATCGATACCCTCTATTTCCAAATGAGAAGTAAAAGCCCCATAGGGCCCGCCTTTAATTTCAGCGGTCATAGCATATTTGCCGGCTACCGGGAGATAGATCGGCGAGGTCAGAACCGATTCTTCCGGATATGCGTCTCCAGCCAAATTGGTAATATTTAAAGAATAATTATCAAAAAAAAGTCGCTGAGTATAATCCTGGCGATAGGCCCGGCCGTGCGCCCCGCTTAAATCCCAGCCCAAGGGAGTCAGCTCGTCTCCGTCCGCTATTTCAAATCCGGGATTTATCGCTCCTTCAAAATCCAAGTTAGCATAGGTTAGGGTGTGTCCGTTTAAATCCAAAACTATATTATCGGCGGTAAAGGTAAAGCAACTCCCGTCAGTTGTTATATCATTTTGCAAAATATAAGTCTCGCCGGTTATATCCAAGTTTTGACAACCAAAAATTTCCGTCACTCCGGCATTAGCTTCACCAAAATGAAGAAAACAAATGCTTAATAAAAAAATAATTTTATAAACTCTTTTTATCATAAAACTATTATAACACAAAATACTCTATGAAACCAAAAAACGCTTCAGAACATCAGTTTTTGAAACCAACATTTAAAGCGTTTTTTTATCATTTTTTACTTTTGGTTATAATGCATTCCGCCGCCCATTCTTCCCCCTTCTCCGTTTCCTCTTCTCAAACCTTGAGCTTCACCGTTTTTGGTTCTCAATTTTAGCTCCGCCCTGATTTGATCCGCCTCATCGGTCTTGCCCTCTTTGGCCAAACGATAAGCTTCGGCAAACTTGTCAAAATTACTTTCATTGATTACTCTGGTTACTCCTCGATCACCCATTTGAGATTTCCATAGATTGTAATCGTTGGTCTCAAAAGCTTTTTCCATTGTAGTATGTCTTTCGGGAGAATAATTCGGACCTTGTTTGGTATAATCTCCGCGATAAGCGTTTACTCCGGAAACTGCTCCCACCGATGCCACGGTGGCTAGCGCCAAGCCGGCAATTAATTTTTTATTCATTGGATTTTGGGGATGATAATGATGCATTTTTTGCAAAACTATTTCCCGATTATTTTTTAGTGAAACGGCCGGTTTCATTATTTTATACGCTTTCAAGAAAAATTTCTTTCATCGGATTTGCACCGAGAGCCTAAATAAACAAAAGACTCAACCCCACACACAATAAAGATTGAGTCTCCAAAATAATTCCAAATCTATCTGTTTCTACCTTGTCCGCCCTGATAGTAACCCGCCCCCTCGCCCGAAACATCACCTTTTACCCTTCTTTCTCCCCCGCCTTGCCAAGGACGAATTTCCCGCGCTCGAAAAATTTTATCTTCTTCAAGATTTCCGATAATTTTAACAGCCTCTCCGATTTCCTTTTGTACCCCCCTTCTCCAAGCCGTCTCCTCTTCGATTATTCTCCATCTTTGAGCGTCAAAATCGTTAAGATAAAAATAACCCTTTTCAATCTCGACAATTTTTCCGGCCAAAAGTCCGCTTTCGGGATTGGACCAATTTTTTATTTTATGCGCTTCGGCTCCGGGGTAATAATCGATTTTTTCGCCGAAAAAACGATCCAATCTCTCCCCCGCTCCGCCGGCAAACAAAGCCCAGCCCAATAAAAGACTGGCCAAAAAACTGCTCAAAAATAAAATATACGGATTGAGCAAATAACCTTTTCGCGTATGTTTATAATTCCAATAAGCCGCTCCGACCAACGCCAACAAAATCAAAAACCAAAAATACGGCAGAGAAACAAAAAGATAACCCCAAAAAGATTTTTGCAAATGTCTATAAACATCCCAATCGTTATCGGTCAAGATAAAAATAATCACGCTCACCGCCAAAGCGCCGACAATGGTCGCCAAACCGAACAATCCCCAAACCAGCAAATCTCTGAGGACAAAAAAATACTTGGCTCGAGGCCTGATTTTTTCTTTTTGAATTTTTTCCAAAATATTTTTCGCTTTCTCGCTCATATTTTTAACTTAACTTTTAATTTCCAATTTATTTAGCTCCGCTTCCAGTTTCTTTTTGGCCCGATTGATTAACGTGGCCACTGTCCCCATCGGCTTTTTCAAAATGTCCGATATTTCCCGATAATCCTTGTCCTCCAAAAATTTAAGTACCAAGACATCTTGATATTTCTTATCCATCCGACCGATTATTTCTCTCGTTTTTTTGGCGTCGCACTTCTTTTCCAAATCTTTCAAAATATCTTCATCGCTGGCGATAAAGGCAAACAAATCCAAATCCTCATCGGTCGAAATAGTTTTTGGTCGAGCATTGGTCTTTCGCCAAGCGCTAACCGTTTTGTTGTGAGCGATTCGATAAAGCCAAGAAGAAAATTTGAGACTACTGTCAAAATCGTTCAAATTTTGATAAACACTCAAAAAAACCTCTTG
>JAVEQZ010000003.1:0-1726 GCA_034007405.1 Candidatus Moraniibacteriota bacterium
GCCAATGGCAATATCGAACTTTTGAAAAAACAAATAAAAAAATACCAACCGATGTTTGTCGGAGTTGCCGATGAAAAAAAAGCTTTTAAATTAAAGGAACAAATTAAGGTTCCTGTTTTTTTTGGCGAAAAAGCCAATATTCAAATCGCCGAGTTGGAGGAATATGATACCTTGGTAAATTCGGTAGTCAGTTTGGCCGGAATAGAGGCTACTCTCAAGGCGATAGAAAAAAAGAAAAATGTGGCTTTGGCCAATAAAGAAACTTTAGTGGCGGCCGGAGAGATCGTGATGCGTGAAGCGAGAAAAAAAGGCGTTAAAATTATGCCGATTGATTCGGAACACAGTGCCTTGTTTCAATGTCTAAATGGTGAAGAGATCAAAAGCGTTGAGAGACTTATCATCACTTGTTCGGGCGGAGCTTTGCGGGATAAAACCAAAAAAGAAATTGAAGGAGCCACCGTAAGAGAAGCTTTGGGACATAAAACTTGGGCGATGGGACAAAAAATTACCATCGATTCGGCGACTCTTATGAATAAAGGTTTTGAGGTAATTGAAGCGATGTGGCTCTATGATATGCCGATAGATAAAATAAAAGTGGTTATCCATCCGGAAAGTATTATCCATTCAATGGTGGAATATACCGATGCGAGTGTTATCGCTCAAATATCCGAACCGGATATGCGTTTGCCGATTCAATACGCGCTTTCTTATCCTGAGCGCTGGGAGGCGCCGATTAAAAGATTTAATTTTGATAAAAATCTAACCTTTAAGGAGCCTGATCTGAAGAGGTTTCCTTGTTTGGGATTGGCTTTTTGGGCTGCCAAGGAATTGGGAACTTTGCCGGCAGTAATGAATGCCGCCAACGATTTTATGGTAGCAAAGTTTTTGGCCGGCGAGTGTCGATTCGGGCTGATTTATCGGACAATTAAAGAAGTAATGGAAAAGCATAAAAATATCAAAAATCCGAAACTCAAAGATATCAACGAATCGATTGATTGGGCAAGGAGAGAGGCTCAAAAAATTTTTAATAAAAAATTATGAACATCGCAATAATTTTGGCTTCGGGAGTCGGCAAAAGAATGAAAGCGGGGAAAAACAAAACCCTGTTAGAATTGGACAATAAACCTCTGATTTATTATGCGATAAAAAATTTTGAAAAATCAAAATTGATAAGTAAAATAGTTTTGGTGGTAAGAGAGGGTGAGGAGAAATATTTTAATGATATTGTAAAAAAATATAATTTCAAAAAAATCATAGCCGTAATTTCGGGCGGAGAAGAGAGGCAATATTCGGCTCACAACGGAATTAAATTTATCGAGGATAAATTCGGAAAATTTAAAAAAATGATTGTTTTGTTTCACAATGGAGCTAATCCTTTTGTCAGCCAGAATGAAATAAAAAATGTTGTGACGGAGGCGTTGAAATACGGCGCAGCAGCGGTAGCTCATAAGACCAAAGATACCATCAGGAGGGTTAATGATGCGAATTTATCGTCGGGAGTTATAGAGCGGGAAGGACTATGGAATATGCAAACCCCTCAAGCCATTGAATTTTCCTTGGCCAAGAGAGTCTTCAAAAAAGCTCAGGAAGATAATTTTCTCGGAACGGACGATGTTTCTTTGGTGGAAAGATTGGGTAAAAAAGTCAAGATAATCGAAGCTTCGGAAAATAATTTTAAAATTACCACCCCGCTGGATTTGGAGTTGGCAAGGATTGTATTGAGAAG
>JAVEQZ010000003.1:1826-7849 GCA_034007405.1 Candidatus Moraniibacteriota bacterium
AGGGTACCGAGGACTTGAATCGAACTCGGACGGTGATCCGATTTCTCATGCTCTTTGCGCCGCTATCGAGCAGGCGCTGGGAAGGACTAATTTTTCGGTTTATGCCGATGAAATGTGCAAAAAAGGTATTATCGATAGTCTTGAGTATCTGAGAGTAGCTAAAAATCATATCGAAGAAGCCGGTTATGCGCTCAATAATCTCGGAATTTCCGTGGAGGGAAAAGTTCCCAGAATTTTGCCTATTGAAGAAGAAATCAAAGATAGTTTAGCTGAAGTTTTATCAATCGAAAAAAATAAAATCGGCATCAATGCGACTACCGGAGAGGAGTTGACCGCTTTCGGCAGAGGGGAAGGAATTCAGGTTTTTGCAATTGTCAGTTTGGTTTTAAAATCTGAATTAGCTAATAAAAAAAATGAAAAAATATAAAATATTTTCTCCGGCTAAAATTAATTTAACCTTGGAGATAGTTGGAAAATTGCCCAATGGTTTTCATGAGTTACGTTCTTTGGTTTATAAAGCCGAAAATTTAGAGGATGAAATAGAATTGATTGTGGATGAAAAAAAACGGGGGATAAAAATAATTTGCAATGATAAAAGTATTCCGACAGATGAAAAAAATATTTGTTGGAAAATCGCGGATAAATTTTTTCAAGTTTCCGGCAAAAGCGCGGGTTTGAAGATAAAAATAAAAAAGAATATTCCGGCTTTGGCGGGGTTGGGAGGCGGAAGTTCCAACGGGGCGGCTGTTTTGCAAATTTTAAACAAGCATTTCGACTATGTCTTGAAAAACAAACAATTAATCGATTTGGCCGGCTCGATTGGCAAAGATATCCCGCTTTTTCTTTTCCCGGAGAGGGCGGTTATAATGACCGGCGCCGGAGAAAAAATAAAACCGTTGAAATCATTTCCTCGTTTAAATTTAATTTTGATTAATCCGCACGGAGAAATTGGGACAGCTTGGGCTTATGGAGAATTGGACAAAAGATTGCGATTTATGAATGACAAAAGAAGAGCGAATATAACCCGAAAAACCGCAAAAGATATTCAAGACGGCCGAACGGAAGGCGGAATTTTTTATAATGATTTTGATTTTTTGGCCGAAGAATTATTTCCGGTAATCAAGGAGTTGAAAAATTGTTTGCTAGCTTTTGGTGCGACGGGCACTTCGATAACCGGCAAAGGTCCGACAGTTTTCGGTTTGTTTAAAAGCAGGAAAGATTTGCTGGTCGCCTCTGGATTTATTGAGGAAAAATATCCCGATTTTTTTGTAGAGATAGGATGATGAATTAAGAATTATGAATCAAGCCTGCCTGCCGGTAGGCAGGTATTATGTATTATGAATGATGTGGCTAGTGAAGATCGGGAACGCAGAGGTTTGACACCCTATAGGGTGTCGGACCTCTAAATCGTCAGTCAAATATAAGAATTTAGGAATTTGAGAATCAATTTTCATTAACCTAATGTTTAAAGAGTTAAAAATTATAAAATTAAGTCCAGTCCTCTCTGTCCCGAAGGGAGAGATTGAATTTAGTCTCCCTCTCCCTTCGGGAGAGGGTTGGGGAGAGGGAAATTAAAAATTTAGGAATGGAGAAATCTATTGAAAATTTTAAATTTTAAATTCAAACTTATTCTTCATAATACATAATACATAATTCTTCCTTCAATTGACCTTTTTCTTGCTTATATGTTAGGATATTAGGAAATAATTAAGAATTACAATTTTATGAGCAAGAAAAAAAGACGTAAAAAGAATAATCAAAGTAAAAAAGTTTTCAATAAAAATCTTTTAATTAAAGAAGAAATCGAGGCGCGTAAGGAAATAGAATTGGAAAGAGGCCAAGCCAAGGAAAGGTATCTTGCTCGAAAAGCGGAGAAGAAATTAAAAAAGAAGCTCAAGTTAAAAAACAAAAAAAAGAACAATAAGAGAAAGTCGGAGGGGTTGATAAACCTCGGTTTTTCTCCGGAGATAAAGGAGGCATTTATCAATAGAGCGGCTTCTTTCAAAAAATGGAAAGATATTATTTGGTCAAAGTTGATCGATCAAAAAAATCTCAAAAGGGATATTGTTATTATCTTTTTGGTTATTTTGGGAGCTTTGATTTTTTTGTCGGTAAGAATCGGTAAGACCGAATCCCAAAGGGAGGTGCCTGCGAATAACTCGGAAGTTTTGCCTACGGAAGAGGAGATTGTTTCCTCATTGGAAGAAGAAAAGACCCAGGAAATAGCAGCTGTTCAAGCCAAAATCGATACGGAGAAATGGAAAGACTACAAGAGTAATTAGTTCGGCTTTTCTTTGAAATATCCCGATTATTGGCCGGAACCGACCGTTCTAAAGTCGACCGGATTTCCCGGCGAAGTCTTGCGAATGTCTTTTTTGTCAAATGATGCGGAAGAAAAATTTAGCGGTTTTCAGGTGGCGGTTTATGATCTAAATGTCGTCAAAGAATTTTCCAAAACAGCTGAATTCCCGGCAGTCAAAAACCAAGAGCTTTTTGCCTCCGGAGAATGTAAGGATAGGGAAGTATATTTGCTGGAAACGGGTGAATATCCGGCCGAAGAAATTTATGTTCCGCTCAATGACAACTGCTATCGGGCAGTTTTATTTTTTAGCGTGGTCAATGAAGGGTATATTTACAATCTCAGTCCTATTTTAAAACCGGGGATGGTTTTTGAAGACGAGCCGATGAAAGAATTGAGTGAGGATTTGCCTGAATTTTTTGAAGTGGTGGCTTTTTTTGAGAATATCGATATCGTCAGACCGCAAAAGAAGGCTGTCGAGCCGAAAATAACCGCTCCCATGCCGGTTTCATACAAAGTGGATGAAAAAGGCAGGTTGGTTTGCGCCAAGAAGAAAGACAAGCCTTCCAAGAGTAAGCAGGGCAAAAAGAAGCATTTGGATATGGAATGTTGTCTTGATCCGGACGAATATCCCAATCCGCATTGTTATTATGATCCCGAGAAATACGGGAAATATTTGAAATAGGAATTTGGGAATGGAAATTTATTGTTTAGCTAACGAATTAAGAATTACTATTTAATTTCAAATATAAAATTAAAAATTTCAAATGAATTCCCAATGTCTAATTTTTTAATGACTCAATTTCCAATAGATTTATCCCTGCCTACTCGCCTCGTAGTAGCTATGGCGAATCGGGCCGGCAGGCGGGTAAGATACGAATAATATCCAATAATCAATATCCAATATTCATTCAATATTGGAATGTTTAAATATTCAATGAAAATATTTCATTTCGACCGGATCCATCGGCTGGCGGATCGCTAAGAAATTTTACTTTCTAGGATGACATTTCCGGATGTCAGCTTTTTAGAACTCCTTTTGGGCTGACTTATTTTATCCGTAAAGCGTGGACAAGAATATCTTATTTAAGAAATATTTAAATGCTTTTTTAATCATTAAAAAATTAAGATTTGAATCAAAATTCAAAATTCAAAATTCAAAATTATTTTTTATAATACATAATTCTTAATTCATAATTCATTATTATTTCCCAAATACTAAATATTTTTCACAGACATCTCTTCCGATTGCTAACTTTTCCAAAAAATAGTAAGATAGATATGATGTATAATGTAAAACTGGAACAATTCGAAGGGCCGCTGGATTTGCTTTTGGAGCTGATCAATAAGGAAAAGATGAATATTACCAATATAAGTCTGGCAAAGATCACCGATCAATATTTGGAATATTTGGAAAAGAGAGAGGATATAAATTTGATGAATTTAGCCGACTTTTTGACAGTGGCAGCCAAGCTAATCTTGATAAAATCGAAGGCCTTGTTGCCTCTTTTGGATTTGAGTAATGACGAAGAAGAGGAAATTTTTGATTTGGAAAAGCAATTGGAGGAGTATAAAAAGTTTAAGCTTATCGCCGTTGAGCTGGAAAAGATTTTAAAAAACGAATTTCAATCTTTTTCTCGGGACAACTTTTTGGAAATTAAGCCGGTTTTTTCTCCCCCGGAGGGCGTGGGCGGTGAGGAATTGAGAAATGTTTACGAGGATATTCTGGGGCAAATTCCGATGTTGGAAAAATTGGAAGAAGAACGGATTACGAGAGTAATTTCGCTCAAAGAAAAAATCGACAGCCTAAAGGAGATTTTGAGTCGAAAAGTCGAATTCAGTTTTAGCGAGATTGTCAAAAAAGGTCAAGACAAAGCGGAGATCATTGTTTCATTTTTGGCAGTTCTGGAGATGGTGAAGCGAAGAATTGTGGCGGTCGAGCAAAATGAAATTTTTTACGATATAAAATTAAAAAGGAAAATCTAATTTTTTGCCATTTTTTATGGAAAAAGAAAAACTAAAATCGATTATTGAGAGTGTTTTATTTACAGGGGGAGAGGAATTGTCAGGCGCACGCTTGGCTAAAATTTTGGAGATAAAAAAAGAGGTTGCGCTTGAGATCCTTGATGAGTTGGCGGAAGAATATAGAAATAAAAACAGTGGAGTTTTGGTAATAAAAAACGGAGAGAGTTTCCAAATGGTAACCAATCCGCAGAATGCTGTCTGGGTCGAGAAAACCATCAAACGTAATTTGCAAGAAAATATGAGTCGCACCGCCTTGGAGGTTTTGGCGATTGTGGCTTATCGCGGTCCGGTCTCTCGGGCGGAAATTGAAGCGATTAGGGGAGTTAATTCCAGTTTTACTTTGCGAAATTTATTGATGCGAGGATTGATTATCAGGAGCGTAAACGAAACCGATCAGCGCGGTTATCTTTACAATATTTCGATGGATTTTATCAAAAAGATGGGATTGCAAAAAATAGAGGATTTACCCGAATTCGGAGTTTTATCCAAGGATAAGCGGGTCGAGTCGATTATTAATTTGAACCTGGAAAAATAAAAATCATTTTATGTTAAAAAGAATTTTTTCTCTGAAAATTTTATTTGTTTTGGTGTGTTTTTCTTTCCTGGGTGGCTGGAGTTATCAAAACAAATCTTTTTTGATTTCAAAGTTTAAAAAAGAAGAAGTTAGAGCCGAGTCTTCGGTAAAAGGGGATTATGATGCCTCCGAGGCGACCGAAAATGTCAGTGTTGTAAGAAAATATAATTTTCCGGTGGCTTCTTACACCCCGATTAGAAAACCCAATGCTCCGGATCTGAGGGTTTTTCGGGCGCATGCTTCGGTTATTTTGGATGTGGACAGTGGAACTATTCTGCACTTTGAAAACGGCAAAGAGGAGCGACAAATTGCTTCTTTGACAAAAATTATGACCGCGGTTTTGGCGGCCGAAAAGATAGCTGATTTAAGCAATGAGGTTGTGACGATTGACGAAGAGGCGGTTTATGCCGACGGGACAAAAATCGGTTGTCCCTCTTCGGGTAATTGTATCAGCACGCGTTTGCGAGTGGGAGAAAAAATTTCCGCTATGGCTTTGTTTAAAGCGATGTTGATGAATAGTACCAATGATGCCGCTATCGCCCTCAGTAAACATATTGGCGGAACCCAAGAAAAATTTGCCGAAATGATGAATGATAAAGCCAAAGAATTGGGGCTAAGAAATACTAATTTTTGTACCGCTTCGGGACTGGAAATCGATGGCCAAGAAGAGCAGTGTTATTCGAGCGCTTATGATATTGCCAGAATCGCCGCCTATTCGATGCGTCACAAAATTATTTGGGATACCTTCAAAATTCCGGAAGAAAAAATTCAATCTTTGGACGGAAAACTTACTCATGATATAATGAATACAAATAAGCTATTGGGAATTATGCCGGAGTGTATGGGAACCAAAACCGGGTTCACTCCTTTGGCCGGTAAATCTTTAATGATCGGGGCGGAGGATTCGACCAAAAAGCACAAAATAATCGCAGTAGTTTTGGATGATGAGTATATGTGGGAGGATATCAAAGAGATGGTTTATTGGGCTTTTGATTCCCATGTGTGGCAATAGGGTAGTTATTAATTTCAAATATCAAATTAAAAATTTCAAATGAATTTTAAATGACTGAATTTCTGAAAGATTATCAAAATAATTTTCAATTTTGAATCATTAAAAAATTAAGA
>JAVEQZ010000003.1:7949-12374 GCA_034007405.1 Candidatus Moraniibacteriota bacterium
ATTTATTGGTTTCCGGTTATAAAACATCATGCTAAGAATAGTTTTAACGGGCGGAGGAACGGGCGGACATATTTTTCCCCTGACAACCGTGGCTAAAAAAATAAGAGAAAAAAGAAACGATGTTGATTTTTTGTATTTGGGTTCTAGAGGCGATTTGGAGATGTCAGCTATGATGGGTAACGATATTCGGATGAAATATGTCACGGGGGGAAAAATGCGCCGTTATTTCTCGGGGGCCAATTTTTTGGATTTTTTTAAAATCCCGATCGGAATAATCCAGGCTTTGTGGCATTTGCTTTGGTATATGCCGGATGCGGTTTTTTCCAAAGGCGGTTACGTTTCCTTTCCGGTGGCTTTTGCGGCTTGGGCTTATGCTATTCCGATTTTGACTCATGAATCGGACTCTATTCCGGGTTTGTCCAATCGGCTGATTGGCGCTCTTTCCGATCGAATCGCCATCTCTTATCCCAAAACCAGACGATATTTTTCCGAAAGTAAAATTTTGTTGACCGGCAATCCGATTAGAGACGATATTAATCAGGGGGATAAAAAAGTTTTTTTGGAAAAATTTAATTTGACTCAATCAAGGCCGGTAATTCTTATTTTGGGCGGTAGCCAGGGGGCGCAAAACATTAATCAGGCCATAGTGGCTGTTTTGCCGGATTTGGTCAAAATCGGTCAAATTATACATCAGACCGGTGAAGCCAAATACAAAGAAGCGGTTAAATCGGCCAGAGAGGTGGGCATAAAAGAAAACCGAGACGGTTATTACCCGATTCCTTTTATAGAATCGGAGGAGATGAAAGATGCTTTGGCGGTTGCGGATATTGTTATCAGTCGGGCGGGAGCGAACTCGATTTCGGAAATTGCCGCCAATAAAAAGCCGGCCATTTTGATTCCTTTGAGCAGTGCGGCCAATAACCATCAAGGAATGAATGCTTATTCTTTGGCTGAAAACGGAGGGGCGGTTGTTTTGGAAGAATCAAATATCGGAAAAAATATGCTTATCAAGAGAATCCGGGATTTATTGCAAGACGAAGAATTGAGAAAGAAATTATCCGAAAATATCGGCAATTTTTATCATCCCGATGCGGCCGACAAATTGGCTCAAGGAATCATTGATTTGGCGGATTAAAAGTTGTATAATTGAATACCAATAAGGTTTAAATTATAATCATAATCCATATGGCGAAAGGTAGAATTTATATTATCAGTATCGAGGGGGCGGGAACTTCGGCTTTGGCCGTGATTTATAAAAAAATGGGTTGGAATGTCAGCGGTTCCGATGAAGGAGATCATTTTTACGGAGATATTTTGAAAAAGAACAGGATTAAGGTTTTCGGGACTTATAATGCCAAAAATATTCCCAAGGATGTTACAAAAGTGGTTTATTCTACCAGTGCTAAAGAGGATAACCCGGAAATCATAGCGGCGCGCGATCGAAAAATTCCGCTCCTGAGTTATCCTGAGGCTCTGGCGGAAATTTTTAATCAAAAAATAGGGATTGCTGTTTGCGGTACTCACGGCAAAACTACCACTACGGCGATATTGGCCAATACTTTCAAAGAGCTGGGATTGAAACCGAGTGCTTTGGTGGGAAGCAAGGTCAAGAATTGGGGTGGCAATAGTTTGGCGGGAAGCGGAGATTATTTTATTATCGAGGCCGATGAATATCAAAATAAACTGGGGAAATATAAGCCTTGGGCGGTGATTTTGACCAGCATCGATTATGATCACCCTGATTTTTTTAAGAATTTTCAAGAATACAAACAAGTTTTTATCGATTTTGTCAAAAAAATTCCTCGTCACGGTTTACTTATTTATTGCAACGATGATGCGGATGTGATTGAGGTGGCCAAGGAGGCCGGTTGTCAAAAAATCAGTTACGGTTTTTCCGAGGGGAGTATGTGTAAGATTGAGAACTTTGAATTTCAAATAAACAACTTTCAAATAAATAACAGTGTCAGTCAGACTTTTGAAGTTTTTTTTAAAGAAAACTTTTTCGGTAAATTCAAGATCGGCTTGGCCGGCAAGCATAATGTTTTAAATACGGCGGCGGTAATCGCTTTTTGTCATAAACTCAATATCGGCGGGACCAAAGTGGCGGAGGCTCTGAAGGTTTTTGCCGGAACCAGCCGTCGCTTCGAGTATGTCGGTGAAAACAGGGGCGCTTTTTTGATTGATGATTACGCCCATCATCCGCGTGAGATTCAAACCACCCTCAAGGCGGCCAAAAATATTTTTCCTCAGCGAAGAATCGTTACTGTTTTTCACCCCCATTCCTTTAGTCGAACCGAGGCGTTGATGTCGGAATTTGCTCAGAGTTTTGATAATACCGATTCGGTTATCGTTTTGGATATTTATGGCAGTGTTCGAGAAAAAGCGGGTAATGTGAATTCTCAAGATTTAGTTCGGTCGATTAACAAATATAATCCCGGCAAAGCTCAATATATCCCCACCATCGAAGAGGCGATTGATTTTTTGAAAGAGCAAATGGATCAAAAAGATTTGATTATTTCAATGGGGGCGGGGGATGTTTGGCGAGTGACTCACGGGCTGAAAAATAAATATCAAAGATAAATCGAGTGCCTTGAGGGGCCAAATGTGGTATAATTCGGGTGAATAAGAACTGGTAACAAACAGGGTTTTATTTCTCAAAAAAGTTTCTTTTTCTCCGGCCTTTTATTTCATACGGTAGCTACAAAAAAGAATTCTTTTTCGGTAAATAAATTCAATGTTATAGCGTCGAGATAGGTTTTATTCGATACCACTTATAATGACTGAATAGATTAATGGAATAGTTGGGATAAAATTTAATAAGGTTGGGAGAAAAAATTAATAATAAAAAATATGGGAAAAGAAACAAGAAAATTAACCAGAACATCCAAACACAGTTACTCCGTGACTATTCCCAAGGAGATAGTGCGAAAGTATAAATGGCGAGAAAAGCAAGTTTTAGTGGTTGAAGATAAAGGCCGAGGAGTCATCGTAATCAGAGATCGTCGGAAAAAATAAAATAATTGAGAAGTAAGTACTCGAGTACTTACTTCGGTTCAGTTCAATTTTTACAATGAGCATTGAAATCAAAAAAAACATTGATTTAGCGCCATTAACCACGCTTAGAGTGGGGGGTAAGGCTGATTTTTTGATTGAGGCGAGGAGTCAGGAAGAGCTCAAGGAAGCATTGGAATTTGCTCGGAAAAACAAACTCAAAATATTTATTTTGGCCGGCGGTTCGAATGTTTTGATTAATGATGAAGGTTGGAGAGGTTTGGTGATAAGAATAAAGTTGGATAAAATTTCCCTTGAGGGAGAAAAAATAATTTGCGAAGCCGGGGCGAATTTGGCCAAATTGGTAAATTTTTCAATCGAGCAAAATTTAACCGGTCTGGAGTGGGCGGCCGGAATTCCCGGAACAGTCGGAGGGGCGATTCGGGGTAATGCGGGGGCTTTTGGCGGGGAGATGAAAGACTCGGTGGTAAAAGTCAATTTTATCGATTTATCGAAGGAAAAAGCGGAATTGGAGGAACTGAGCGGAGAAGACTGCCAATTCGGCTATCGGGACAGTTTTTTTAAAAGAAGCGGTAATTTGATTATCGTATCGGTTGAGTTGATTTTGAGTCAGGGAGAGGAAGTGAAAAGTCGAATGATGGCTCAGGATTTTATTCGCAAGAGAGCGGCCAATCAGCCGGTCGGTTTCAGTGCCGGAAGTTTTTTTAAAAATCCGACAGTGACCGATTTGGAGATAATTGAGAAATTCGAGCATGATCAGGAGAAAAAAATCAGAGGAGACAGGCTTCCGGCCGGTTGGTTTATCCAAGATTTGGGTTTGAAAGGCAAAAAAATAGGCGGAGCGCAAGTGAGCGAAAAGCATGCCAATTTTATTATCAATACCGGGCAGGCCAAAGCCGAGGATTTTATTATCTTGAGCAGTTTTTTGAAGCAAAAAGTGCGAGACAGTTTCGGGGTCCAACTCGAAGAAGAAGTCAGTCAAATAGGTTTTTAGATTTTTAAATATTAAAAGGGTTTATATTTCTTATGAAAATAAGATTTATAAAACCAGACCATGTCGTATGAATATCAAGTATCTTTATAAAAATATTACCATTGAGGATTCCCATCGAGATTATATTGAAAAGAGATTGGCCGTTATCGAAAAATTATTGGAGAGAATAAACACCGTCGAAGTGGAAGTGGGGATGGATAAAAAAGGATTGTTTCGAGTGGAGGTTATGGTCCGAACGCCCAAGGATCTCTTTCGAGCGGATGAGATTAGCGAGAGCTTGGAGGGTTCGATTGATATCGTGGTGGAAGAATTGAAGACCCAAATTACTCGCAAAAAGGAAAAGATTTGGACCAAAATAATGAGAGGCGCTCGTTCAATCAGAAAAAAAATGTCGATTGATAAAAACGCCAGATTTTAAT
>JAVEQZ010000003.1:12474-14201 GCA_034007405.1 Candidatus Moraniibacteriota bacterium
GATATCGTGGTGGAAGAATTGAAGACCCAAATTACTCGCAAAAAGGAAAAGATTTGGACCAAAATAATGAGAGGCGCTCGTTCAATCAGAAAAAAAATGTCGATTGATAAAAACGCCAGATTTTAATTTAATTAATAATTAAAAATGAATAATTAAGAATTTATTATTTTATTTTGATTATATTTTTTAATTTGAAGGAAAATGAGCCGATAAGCTAAAGACTAATCTCCGCTAATCAACTCACTCTTGACTTTTTCCTCAAAAAAGATATGATTAAGCATGTGGTCAAATGATCAGATAATTTTTGAATTTACTTAAAGATATGTTGGCAATTATAAAAACTGGCGGAAAACAATATAAAATCAAAGAAGGCGACAAGCTGAAAATTGAGAAAATCGAAGGAAAAGCAGGAGAAAAAGTTCAATTTTCAGAGGTTTTGTTTTTGGGAGATGAAAAATCGGTTAAAATCGGAACTCCTTTTTTGGCAGGCGCCAAGGTGGAAGGAAAGATAATTTCTCAAGCCAAAGATAAAAAAGTGTGGGGAATCAAACATAAGCCCAAAAAGAGATATAAGGTAAAATTCGGCCATCGCCAAGAAATCACCGAGGTGGAAATCGTCAAGGTCGGATAAAGTTAAATATAAATTTCAAAAACTCCCTTTCGGGAGTTTTTTTGTTTCTGATTTTAGCTTGAAATTAAAAACAACCCGCCCGTTTTTCCGGATAGGTTGTTGGTTGATTTGAAGGACGGTTTTTATTTTCAGAATATATCTCAATCAGTTTTTTTTATGGGGGTAAGAAGTACGGCAATCGACTTTATTTCCTCCATTTCTTTTTTGATTTTTTCATCCGGAAGAAAACATTCGCTATCTTCAAGATATTTAATCAAATCAAGGGCTAAACAGGGAAGCTTTTCTTCTTTTTCTTCTTTAATTAGTCGTGAGGACACTTCCTGCGCGATTTTTTTCCAAGTTATGCCATAATCGATAATATAAATGAATTTTTTTATTATTTCTCGATTTTGATTTTCAGGATTTAATCCGTACCATTGTTTTGCCACACTTTTGGATTCTTCGGTTACAGTCTTCATAATGCGCTCCCTTTTTTATATTTGGAGGAACTTAACTTGTTTTTAGTTTAGTTTATTTTTTGTCGGTTAGTCAAGGCGTTTCCCAGCGTTATCTCATCGGCATACTCAATATCGCTGCCGGTGGAGAGACCTCGACCGAGACGAGTGATTTTTAAATCTTTGAATTTTTGCAATTTTCCTTTGATGTAGAGTGAAGTTAGATCTCCTTCGGTGGTGGGGTTAGTGGCGATAATCACCTCTTGAATTTTTTCCGCCGAGATGCGCTGGATCAATTCGGGGATTTTTAGATCGGGGTTATCGGTATTATTTTCCAGTGAGCCTCCCAAAACATGGTAGAGACCTTTGTAGAGGCCGGTTCTTTCGACCGCAATCACATCCAAAGAATCTTCCACTACGCAAAGAGCCGATTTCTCCCGATGATTATTGTCACAGATTGAACAAAGCTCGCCTTCAGAAATATTGAAACACTTTGTGCACTGTTGGAGATCTTTTAGTTTAGTTAGATTTTCGGCAAACTCAATCAATTTTTCTTTGTCTTGTTTAAAAAGAAACAGCACCAATCTTTCGGCCATCTTGGGCCCGACCGAGGGCAGAGCGGAAAAATTTTCGATTAATTTTTGAAATATTTTGGGGTACAT
>JAVEQZ010000003.1:14301-25561 GCA_034007405.1 Candidatus Moraniibacteriota bacterium
GGGACCGTTTCTGTGTTTGGCCACGATGACATCGACAATTTGTTTGTTGGGAGTATCCGGTTTTTCACGATCCTCTCGGTAAAGCATCATTACTACATCGGCGTCTTGCTCGATTGAGCCGGATTCTCGCAAATCGGAAAGTTTGGGTATTTGCGGACTTCGGGATTCCACCTGACGAGACAACTGAGAGAGGGCGATAATCGGAATATTCAATTCTCGCGCCAGTTGTTTGAGGGCGCGAGAAATTTCGGAAATTTCTTGAACTCGGTTATCACCGGACATTTTTCGTCCTTCCATCAACTGAAGATAGTCGATGATTATCAGACCCAGATTATGTTCTGTTTGGAGGCGACGAGCCATGGTACGCATTTCCATAATATTGGCCGAAGCGGTGTCGTCGATATAAATCGGCGCTTCACTGAGGATGCCCATAGCTTCATTGAGTTTTTCAAAATCGTTTTCCGGTCCGCTGGAGCGAAGTTTGCCGGTTCTTAGGCGCCACAAATCTATCCCGGCTTGGGCAGCCAGCATTCTGTCGATTAACTGATCGGAGGACATTTCCAAAGAGAAAATACCCACCGGCACTTTGGCTTGAACTCCCACTTGGCGAGCGATATCCAACGCCAGAGTGGTTTTTCCGATAGAAGGTCGGGCAGCCAAGATAACCAAATCGGATTTTTGAAAACCGGCCAAAACTTTGTCCAGATCGATAAAACCGGACGGGACACCGCGCAGACTGCCGTCATCGCGATGTAATTCGTCGATACGATTAAAAGCATTTTCCAAAATCGATTTTATCGGTACAAAATCTTGCTTGAGATATTTTTGCGAGACTTTAAAAATTCTTTGTTCGGCTTCGTCGAGAATTCTCTCCACATCTTCGTTGCCGGAATAACCCATTTCCACGATCTGATCGGCGGCGGAAATTAATCTTCGTAGCATCGCCTTTTTTTGAACCACTTTGGCATAGTGAATCACATGAGAAGCCGAGGGAACGATATTGACCAAAGAGGCGATATAACTGGAACCGCCTATATCTTCCAGCTTATTGGTTTCATCCAACTTATTGGAAATACTGAGGACATCAATCGGTTCCCGGTTTTCGTAAAGAGCGAGCATAGCCTCAAAAATAGTCCGGTGCTTGTCTTGATAGAAATCAATCGGAAGCAAAAAATCGGCTATCTTGACGATAGCATCTTTATCGAGCATCAGAGATCCCAAAATCGATTGCTCCGCTTCGACATTGTTGGGCGGGATCCGGACGGTTTCATTTTTAGCACTTTTACGGGGGGTCATAGATTGGATTTAGTGTGTGTATATTTGTACATTATAGCTTAGGCGATTTTACAAATCAATGCTTGACAAATTATATAAATATGTGATAATCTAGTTCAATTGGTCAAGTGCCTTTCGGGGACGATTCGATCAAAATTAAAATCAATAATTTTTTACCTATTTCATTTTAGCAGATATTTTATATATTTCTAAATTTGATTGTTTTTTATGAAGAAAAAAGCTCCAAAAAAATCGGCAAAATTCACCTTTGAGGAAGCGGTGAAATCAATCACTCGAAATGTAAACGAGAGAGCTATGGCAATGATTGCCGATCGTTTCGGTTTTTACAAAAAAACTCCCAAGACATTGGGGGAAATCGGCGACAATTACGGAATCACTCGGGAAAGAGTTCGACAGATAATCAAAGAGGCCACCAACAAAGCTAAACAACAGGCGCAAAAGGATGAATTATTTAAGAAAGCGGAAGAAAAAATAAAATTTACTATCAGAGACAAACATGGTATAATTTCAAAGAGAGAGTTATTGGAAACTTTGGCTTCTCGAGAAGAAGAAAAAAGCTTTATCGATTTTATTTTGAATTGTTCCGATAGTTTTAGTTTGGTCGAGAGCGGAGAAGAAATTGAAGAAGCGGTAGCACAGCAACAGTTTGATTTCGGTTTTTGGAAAAAAATCAAAGAATTGGGTAAAGAAATTTTGCATTTGCAGTCGGAGACCTTGAATGACGATAATCTTTTTGCTGAATTTTTGAAACATCATCCCGACTTGAAAAAAGAGGCTTTGTTTAGCTATTTGAGTGTTTCCAAGGAAATCAAAAAAGGAGTTTTTGAAAAATGGGGTATTGCTCGCTGGGAGGAAATTTCACCCAAGGGAGTCAAAGAAAAGGCTTACCTTATTATCAAGGAAAAAAACAAGCCTTTGCACTTCAGGGATGTCGCCAAGCTGATAGATGAATTCAGATTGAGTCGCAAAAAAACCCATCCGCAAACTGTGCATAATGAGTTAATCAAAGATGAAAAATTTGTCCTGGTCGGTCGCGGAACTTATGCTTTGAAAGAATGGGGATATCAAAAGGGGACGGTCAAGGATGTGATTGCCGATATTTTGCAAAAAAGCGCCAAACCTCTTCATCAGGATGAAATAATCAAAAAAGTTTTGTCGGTTAGGGATGTCAAAAAAACAACTATTGTCATAAACTTAAACAATTTTTTTGAAAAAACCGATAAACAAAAATATTATCTAAAGGATAAAGTCGGCGCTTAACGGAAGGAGGTTTTTGAGCGTTGGCCTGAACGGAGATTTTTTAAAACAAAATTTTTAAAATAATAAAAGCTGATGAGCGAAATATTAAGCGGTGTTCCTATCAATTTTTTGGAAGGAATTTGGCAAGGCCTCTCGATGGCTTGGTTTATTGTTTTCCCGCCTCTTTTTTATTGGTTATTTAAAATTTTATGGATGGACTTTGTGCAGGGGAATTATTGGGGAAATATGCAGTGGGTGATGTTGGAAGTTATTCCTCCGGCCGATATCGAGGCGACGCCTCAGCCGATGGAAATGATTTATGATTCTATTTTGGGAATTACCAAAGGTATAAACGCTGTGGAAGAGTTTGTTAACGGAGAGACGCGAATGTATATGAGTTTGGAATTGGTCAGTAAGGAGGGGCAAGTCCATTTTTATATCCGAGTGGCCAAAAATTTCAGAAATCTAATCGAATCGAATATTCATGCCCAATATCCGACCGCCGAAGTGCGAGAAGTGCCGGATTATGTCAATGAGGTTCCGCAAGTTGTTCCCAATAAAAACTGGAACTTGTGGGGAACCGATTTTAAACTCACCAAACCGGATCCTTATCCGATCAAGACTTATCGCTGGTTTGAAGAGGAAATAACCGGTAAGGTGCTGGATCCTTCGGCTAATATTATCGAGAGTTTGAGTAAAATCGGTCCCAAGCAATACTTTTGGTTTCAGTTGATAATCGCTCCTTTTGGGGGAGAAGAATACAACACCGGCCGAGAACTGGTGGCCAAACTAACCGGAACTGCCAAGGAACCGCCCCCGGGAATATTTATGGGATTGCTTAATGATTTGAAAGATGTTTTTTTTGGCGTTTTTAAGGGGATTGCCGGAGCAACTGTTGAGTTTGAGGCCAAAAAGGAAAAAGCACCTGATCAGCCTTTGGAGTTCAGACTTACGCCGGGAGAAAAAGATGTTTTGAAGGCGATTGAAGAGGGTGTCGGGAAAAGCGCCTTCAAAACCAAAATGCGGATGATCTATTTGGGCCGGCGGGAAGCTTTCAATAAGGTAGTGGTGGGCTCCTTTATCGGGGGGTTAAATCAGTTTACCGATGTCAATCTTAACGGTTTTGCTCCCGATAATGACAGTAAGACTTTCGCCTTGCATCTCTTTACCGAGGCGCGGACCAGGTTTCGTCAGAGAAAAATTCTGAGAAGATATCGCAAGAGAAATCGGGATGGAAAAACATTTTTTCTAAACTCTTCGGAATTGGCCACGGTTTATCATTTTCCCAATATGGCGGTGGTTTCTCCGTCTTTTCATAAGATAGACAATAAGACCGCTGCTCCACCGGTTAACTTGCCAATCGGATGATCGGTTTTTATTAAGTTAAGTAATGAGCTAATAACAAATGAAGCAATTATTACCGTATTGAGTTAAGTAGGTTTTATTCAATGTCACTTAAATATATGGAAGAAATAACATTTTTTGCCAAGACCAACTTTAGAAACCAAAATGTAAAATTTGGAATTAAGACTTCTGACAGACAGAGGCATATGTATTTGATCGGAAAAACCGGAATGGGTAAAACCACTCTTTTGGAAAATATCGTAATGCAAGATATCGCCAACGGACACGGGGTGGCCTATATCGATCCTCACGGCGATACGGCTGAAAAATTGATCAAGGCTATCCCGGCCAATCGAATTAACGATGTGGTTTATTTTAATCCGGCCGATACGGAAAATCCGATCGCTTTCAATATCTTGGAATCGGTGGATGAAAGCAAAAAACATTTGGTGGCTTCGGGAATGATGGGGGTTTTCAAAAAGATTTGGCCGGATGTTTGGAGCGCCAGGATGGAATATATTTTGAGTAACGCCATTTTGGCTCTTTTGGATTATCCCGGTTCGACGATGATGGGGGTCAACAGGATGATGAGTGACAAAAAATTTCGCCAAAGAATTTATGAAAAAATAAAAGACCCGATCGTCAAAGGTTTTTGGTTGGATGAATTCGAGGTATGGGAGGATCGTTTCAGAAAAGAAGCGGTGGCAGCTATTCAAAACAAGGTCGGTCAGTTTTTGTCCTCTTTTTTGATTCGGAATATAGTCGGCCAAACCAAATCCACCATCAATATGCGGGATATTATGGATAATAATAAGATTCTAATCGTCAATCTCTCCAAAGGAAGAATCGGAGAGGATGCGATGAGACTTTTGGGCGGGATGATTGTGACCAAGATACAGCTGGCGGCTATGGAGAGGGTGGATATGCCGGAGGAGGAGAGGAAAAATTTTTATTTGACAGTGGATGAGTTTCAAAATTTTGTCACCGAATCTTTTGCCAATATTTTATCGGAGGCGCGAAAGTATCGCTTGAACTTGGTGGTGGCTCATCAATATATCAATCAGCTGGTAGTGGATGGCAACAGCGTGGTGCGGGATGCTATTTTTGGTAATGTCGGGACATTGATTTCTTTTCGGGTGGGAGCCGAGGATGCGGAGTTTTTGGAAAAAGAATTTGAGCCGGTTTTTATGATGAATGATATTGTCAATTTGCCCAAATATAATATTTATTTGAAGTTGATGATTGACGGAATTGCCGGGAACGCTTTTTCGGCTACCGCTCTTCCTCCGATTGATATCGGAGGCACCGAAGAAAACGCGGAAAAAGTTATCCGTATTTCTCGCGAAAGATATTCTCGCAGTCGCCAAGAGATTGAAGAAAAAATCGCTCGTTGGACCGGAATGGTCACTCCGACTTTGAAAAACAGTTTGGCGCCCAAAAGCGATTCAAGAAATATAATTCAGGCAAAGCCCGAAAAAAAGAGTTTTCCCCAAGAAAATATCGCGCCGAAAGAGATTAAACCGATTTTACAAAAAGACGAAAAATTCAGTGTTCGTCGAGACGGTTTCGAGAAGGAAAAACCTTCAATTTCTTCCAATAATGATTTGGGGGTTAAACTAAGGCAAGGAAATTTGGATAAGGATAGCCATCCGGAAGAAAAAAAGATTGACTCAAATGAGAGTCAATTGATAAATAAGAAGGAAGAAGTTGTTATTGCGCCCGATAAAATCAAAGAAGAAAGTAAAAAAGAAGTCGTTTATTATCAGCCCGAAAGCAAGCCGGTTGAGCCGATTGCAGAAGCGAGGAAAACCGAGACAGCTCTTTCCGAGGCAAATAAATCTCCGGTTGAAGAATCGATAGCGCCAAATAAAGAGACGGAAAAGAATAATAAAAACCTGTATGAAGCCGAATGTGATACTTGCGGGGTGGCGATAAAAATTCCTTTTAAGCCCGACGGGGAGAGGCCGACTTTTTGCAAAGATTGTTTGAAGGATTATCAGCGAGCGATCGCCAGAATTCAGACGGAGGAAGATGAAAACAAAAAAAGACGATCGCGAGAGAAAAAAGATTTTGGGGAAAAGAATTATTCATTTCAAAAACCCCTTAACCAACGCCTAAATCCCAAGAATAAAATAGAAACAAGCCAGAAATTTTATCAATCCAAGGATAAGCCTTTGAGTTTAAATCAAACTCGCTTTATGGCTCCGAAAAAAATCAGGGATATGGATGCCGGGCGAGAACTTTCCAAACTGAAGGAAATTTTGGAAAAAAACAATCGAAATGTTGCAACCGGCGAAAAATCTCAGGATATTGACTAGATGTCTTGATTTGTATAAAATATTCTTTGGTGAAGTTTGGCGGATAAAATAAATTTTTTAATTAATTAAGTAAGAGGGATTTTATCGGAATGGATTTTGACTAAAAAATTTATTCGATAAAAATTTCCCCGCAACAGCTATGAATATTAAACCTCTAAAAGACAACGTGCTTATTGTTCCGGAAAAAAAGACTGAAAAAAATAAAACCGAATCGGGAATATTTTTGCCCGAATCTTCAACAAATGATCAAGAGCGACCTCAAATCGGTAAAGTGATGGCAATCGGGGATAGTGAAAAAATCAAAGTCAAAAAAGGTCAAAGAATCATTTACAACAAGTATTCCGGCACGGAAGTTTTGATGGAAGGCACAACTTATTTGATTGTTAAAAACGAAGATGTCTTGGCGGTAGTTGAAAAATAATTTTAAAATACTTTTCTAAAAAAACACTCTTTTTGAAAGAGTGTTTTTTAACATTTTTGACAGGCGATTTTTTTTGTGATATAAATTTATCAGTTCCGAATAGTTGTGGCGGATTATTCTCGGTCGGAAAGACCAAGGACTTAGCCAGGACCGGTTTTTGGAAAATGTTTGAAATAAGTAGCGGCGAGCGAAAATTTCTACTGAGAGTAGCTCGGTAATCCGGGTGAAAATCGGGACAATGTATTTTGTCCGACAGATAACATTTTTCAATTAAAAGCTCTATGAGCTTGCCGGTTTTTTTATTTTTCAATTTCAAATCTTTTTTCTTGCCAAGCCGAAAAACCTCCTTGGAGGGTAAAAGTGGCCAAAAATCCCAAATCGTGCAGTTTGACGGCGGCGCTAAAGTCTTCATCCGAGTTGTTTCCGTAAACCAAAATTTCCTTGGAGAAGGGGATATCGGATTTTCTTTTTTCCAGTTCTTCCAGCGGGATATTGACGGCTTTGGGGATGTGGCCGTTGGTGTAGAGAAAAGGCTTGCGAACATCGACTATAAATACCGGATAATTGCTTTCGAGAGCCAATTTAAGCTGTTCCGGAATAATTTGATCAACTTTGGACCAATCGAGAGCGGATTCTTTGTTGCCGCTACTGATAAGTTTATTGCCTTCTTCCGCCCAGCCAACTATTCCGCCGGTCAGGACTTTGAAATTTTTGAACCCCGATTCCGATAATACTTGCGCCACGGAGGATTCTTCTTTCTTTCGGTCATAATCATAGCCGATTACGATAATCAAATCTTCTTTGGGTATCTTTTGGAGAATTTCGCTCAGATTCTGATCGGAAACATTGAGGGCGCCTTCGATATGGTTTTTTTCAAAATTGGCGCTGTCTCGGATATCCAATAGAGAGATTTTTTCCCGAGCGATTATTTTTTTATCCAGTTCGGAAGCGGTGATATAGGTATAGTCGGAAAACAGTTCTTCCTGTTTCTTTTCAACTTGTCCGTCGTCAACCTTGTCGCCGAGACCTTTTATGATATAAAAAGAAGAAATCAAAAAAATCAAACCCATTCCGATGAGAATTATTTTATTTTCATTTTTTTGTTTGGAATTCATTTTTTATTTTAAAATACTGCCGATAAAGTTCGGATAGCCGTTGATAAAGTCAAGCGTGGCGGTTTCGTTTTTGCCCGCCAACTGGATTTTGTCGATAATGATTACTCCGTCCATCGTCTGAACGGCGACTTGTTTTTCATTATATCTAAAAATTTCTCCCTGACGATGTTTTTCTCCCGGTTTCTCCTTGGCTACTTCAATGGCGGTAAACGAAATTTTATTGAGAGTGCTCTTGTTTTCCCAAAAAGAAAAAATTCCCGGCCAAACTTTGAAAGCTCTGAATTTATTATAAATTTCTCGGGCGGATTCATCCCAACTTATTTTGCCGTCCGATTTTTCAATCAATTGACACATAGTGGCTTCGGCTTGGTTTTGCTTGATTGGCTTCAGTTCTCCTTTTATCCAACCGGGGATCGTTTCGGATAATAATTTGGAGCCGACCACAGCCAGTTTTCCCGCCAGAGTTATATAATCATCCTCCGGTTCGATGGCGATTGATTTTTGAGAAAGAATATCCCCGGTATCCACTCCTTTATCCATAATCATTATACTAACCCCCGTTTCTTTGAGGTCTTCGATGAGGGCGTTATGAATCGGGGAAGCGCCTCTCAATTTGGGCAAGATTGAGGCGTGCACATTGATAGATTTGAATTTGGGAATTTCCAAGATTTTTTCGGGCAGTATTTTGCCGAAAGCCGCCACGATGATTAAGTCCGGCTTTAGTTTTTCCAGCCAGGCTCTAAATTCTTGATCAAGTTTTTCCGGTTGGGAAACTTCAATGTTTTTTTCCAAGGCGATTTTTTTTACCGGGCTAACAAATTCTTCTCTTTTGTTTTTGGAAAAATAATCGGGCTGGGTGACTACCGCCAAAATAGGATATCCTTCCAAGATGAGGGATTCAAGGATGACACTCGAAAAATCAGGCGTACCCATAAAGACCAGTGTCGGTTTTTTTTCTTTTTGCATATTTTATTTTTTAGCGTTTTATGAAAACAATGCCGGCCAAATGATCGATTTCATGTTGAAAAGCTCTGGCTAGTAGGCCACGCGCTTTTATTTTACACTTTTCTCCCTTTTCGTTCAAATATCTGACTTGGACGGTAGTAAAGCGTTTGACCGGGATAAACTTACCCGGAAAACTCAAGCAACCTTCCTCGCAATTTTCCAATTCTTTGGTGTGGGAAGTTATTTTCGGATTAATTAGGGTAAATATTTTTCCTTGGTATTCGATTATGCACAATTGCAGGGATTTCCCCACTTGAGGCGCAGCTAGGCCCAGGCCGTTGTTTTTTCGCATAGTATCCAACATCTCGGGTATAAGAGCTTGGATTTCTTTGTCCAGGGGATTCTTTATTTTCTCGGCTTTTTTGTCCAGAATCGGATCAGGATAGGTTACGATTTTCATTGAGGTGGATTTTTCATTCAAAATTTTTGTAGATTTCTTTTAATTCTTTTGAGTGAAAAACTTTTATCTTAATTGATTTTAACTCAGACTGTTCATCAATTATAACATTTTTTGAGTTATTTTTCAAGACCTGCAAAGTTTCTCTTTTTATAAATTTATCATCGAGATACAGCTCCCATTCGAAGTTTTCTTTGTCGGTGTAGTTTTCCACGGTGAAATCGGCGGATGAGGTTTGGATGTCATCGAAATATAAAAACCAACCGTTATTTATAATGGATTGTTTTTTTTCCCAAAAAGCCAAAAAAGAGAAACTGATCAGGATAAAAAGAGCGGTAAAAAGGATAATTGTTTTTTGGTTGGCCATAAAATTATTTTTTTGATTTGGCAAAAATTGAAAGACTGGAGCTTTCGTAAATTTTATCAAAATCGGGATTATTTACAAATTGGGGTCCGTCAACGGTTGTATCGACGACAATATATTCAACTCCGGTTCCTTCAAAACAGCGAGCGGCCCTTTCCGAGGCGGGTTCGCTAATCATCCAGAGGGTGCACATTTCTCGAGGTTTGGTGGGATCTTCGTAACGTTTGAAATATCCGCGCGAGAGAGGAAAATTGGGGTCCTGCATAAAGAAAAGTTTCATCCAAGCATCGGCGGATATATAATTATGGTCTTTGAGGATATTGGTTGAAGTCGAGTTTTCGGCGGAGATTAGGCGATCGGCCAAAAAGTCGGACAGATGGTAAGTTTGCAAGGCTCTTTGATTTTTTTCATTATCGGAAAGGGATTGATTGTTGTCGTAAAACCCTTGAAAGGAGAGGGTGAGAAACGAAAGACTGAATAAAATAATAAGAACGCGAGTTGTTAAAATTTGGCGGGAGTTTAATTTCAAAATCAGGCGGAGGATAAAAAACAAACCGACAGAGGCCAAGATTAGAAAGGGAAAATTGGCGTAGTGAGAAACTCGATCGGAAGGAACATTGATATAAAACCACTGGGGTTTGAGGGTCAAAAGGGAGACGGAAATCGCCCAGCCGATCAAGGTAAAAACAGCTAACGAGTCGATGTAATCTTTACTTTTTTTAATAAAAAAATGATAGCCGATTAAAAGCAGTCCGCCGATAATTCCCAAAATCAGGCGAATTTCTCCGACGGCGTATTTGAATTGTTCGAAATTGAGGCCGGCGCGAGTGGATTTACTGGGGGCGCCCAAGGCGGTTTCTTTGGCATTGCTTTCAATATAGCCGGGCATATGGATAAAAAACACAAAAATTGCAAGCAAAATAAAAAACACGGCCGTTTGAGGGGTAAAAAATAATTTGGATAAATCGCGAAATATTTTGGAGATTGAAAAAATCGAATCGGTTTTATCTCGGAATTTGAGGAATGCCGTTTCAATCAAGGCTCTCAATACAAAACAGATTAAAATAAAAATAACGATAAAGATAAAGATCAAACCGCTCAGATGATGGCTGTAAAAAATTCCGGCGCTTGAAAATAAGCCCAGGATAAATAGCCAAGAATTTTTTTCTTTTACCGCTCGGAGAAAAAAATAGAGACTGACGGGGATGAGGAGATTGCCGATTGAATTTCCGATCACTCCTCCGCTGACAAATTTGGCTTGAGGGGAGGTGTTGGCGTAGAGGGGGCCGGATATAAATAAGGTAAAAATCGAGAGATTGGCCGGATTTAGCAGTTTGTTTTTGGCGGAATAAATTATTTCAAAAACGCGGAAGGCTAAGATAAAGATAGTCAGCAAGCTGAAAATATTGAGCAGAAAAAGGATAAGCATCGGGAAATAGGAGATAAAATCAAGGCCGGTCAAAATATTTACCCCGGAAAAGATAAGATGTTCTCCGATGATAAAGTCATCTATGCTGTTGTTTTCGATTTGATAATTTTCACCTTTGGAGATAATTTCATTTTCCCGATATTGAGGCAATTCCCCGGTCAGAGAGATCATTTTGGACCAATACATATGATGACCGAGATCGGTCGAGGTGGGTAGGGCGGAATCTTTCAAATAAACCGTTTTGATAAAAATTGTTAACAATAAAATGAGGATGATTAAGACGGTTTGAGTTTTACTGAAAATAAAAGATCGATTCGGGGACGGATTTGATG
>JAVEQZ010000003.1:25661-28346 GCA_034007405.1 Candidatus Moraniibacteriota bacterium
AAGAAAAACAACAAAAGCTTAACTGAAAACATAATAAAATCCAAAATTTAAGAATTTTTTAGCTGTTGTTATAATAACATAAGGAAAAAAGTTAGCCAATCGGTTTGGCAGGTTAGCGATTTTGAATTAGAATAGAGTGAGATAAATAAAAATATGTTGGTAAAGATTTTAAAATCGGATTGGGTTTTGATTGCGGCCGTCAGTTTGCTTCTGGGGGTCGGGCTTTTGGCTTTGTATAGTATTTCCTCTTCACAGGTTCGCGGGGAGGGTTTGACTTTTTTCGGTCGTCAATCGGTGGCGGTTTTGATAGGTGTAGTCGCTTTGGTTTCTTTTTCGGTTATCGATTATCATTATTTTCAGGCGCATAGTCGGTGGATTTATTTTTTTATGCTGATATTGTTGTTATCGGTTTTGTTGATGGGTTCTTTGGTGCGAGGGACAACCGGTTGGATTTCTTACGGTTTTTTCAATTTTCAGCCGGTCGAGTTGGCCAAAATATTTTTGATTTTATCTTTGGCCAGTTTTATCACCAAAAGCAAGGCGGTTTTGAGTGAATTCTCAAGATTGCTGACCGCTTTTTTGCTGGCCGGAACGGCTATTTTTTTGGTTTTGAGACAACCGGATTTCGGAAGCGCTTTGATTTTGGTGGCTATTTTGCTGGTGATGCTTTTTCTTTCCGGGATTGAGTGGCGTTATTTGGTTTCAATGTTTTTTTTGGGTTTGGTGGGTTTATTTATCGCTTGGTTTATGCTGGCCGATTATCAAAAAAACAGAATTATCAATTTTATCAATCCGGAGAATGATCCCAGGGGGAGCGGATATAATGTGATTCAATCGATGATTGCGGTCGGTTCGGGAGGGATAACCGGCAAGGGACTCGGTCACGGCTCTCAATCTCAATTGAATTTTTTGCCGGAAAATCATACGGATTTTATCTTTGCGGTGATTGTTGAGGAGTTCGGAGTGATGGGGGCGAGTATGGTAATGGTTCTGCTGTTGATTATTTTTTATCGTATGAAAAAAATCGCCGAGTCGGCTATGGATAATTTCGGATATTTGATAGTGGCCGGAAGTATGGCGATGTTTTTTGCTCAGGTTTTGGTAAATATCGGGATGAATATCGGGGTGATGCCGGTTACGGGAATTCCTTTGATTTTTTTGAGCTACGGAGGGAGTTCCTTGATTTCTTCATTTATAGTTATCGGTATAGTGAATAATATTTTCATAACCAGCAAAAGAAATATGGAAAGTCGAATAAAAACCGAGGAAGAGTTTTAAAAAATATTTCAAGACTTGATTTTTAAAGTATTTTGTGTATAATAATCTTTATGAGAGAAACAGACAATAATTTGAAAAATTTGACAAAATGTCCCTTGTGCGGGACCAAATACAACCATTCTCAGACCGTTATTTTGGAGGAGAACAATAATGGAACGGTTTTTCATTTGACCTGTTCGAAATGTCGGAGTGCTGTCTTGGCTTTTATAACCGAAAACAAACAGGGAGTTATCAGTCTCGGTCTTTCAACCGATCTGGATGCTCAGGAGGCGAATTTTTTCTTAAAAAAGATGCCGGTGGACAAAGATGAGGTTTTGAAAATATATAAATATTTAAATAATAAGTAATTAAGTTAAGGAGCGAATCGAATTTGCAGAGAAGGTGGTTAAGCGGTTTTCTGTGAATATGTTTCATCTAAAAATATGGAGAAAATAAATTTAAAGGTCACTTTGCGAGGAGAAGAGAACCTGAAGCAAGAAAGAGAAAAAGGAATGATTCCGGCCGTTTTGTACGGGCAGAAAAAAGAAAATAAAAGCCTTTGGTTGGAGGAATTGGCATTTGGGAAGGTTTTTGAAAAAGCCGGAGAAAATACGGTTGTCGTGTTGGATCTGGAAGGGGGCGCAAAGGATAATGTTTTGATTTGCGATTATCAAATTGATCCTCTGTCGGGAAAATTCAGACATGTTGATTTTTTGAGAATCAATATGAAGGAAGACGTGGAGACTAATGTTCCTTTGGTTTTTGTCGGAGAGGCGCCGGCGGTTAAAGAGAAGGGCGGTATTTTGATCAAAGTTTTGGATGAAGTGGAAGTAAAATGTCTTCCCGGAAATATTCCGCAGGAGTTTGAAGTCGATTTGACCAAGCTGGTTAATTTTGAAGATGTGATTGCTATTTCGGATTTGGCTATTCCCGAGGGAGTGGAAATTTTGGATGATCCCGAGACGGTTATCGCTTCTGTTTCCGAACCGAGAAGTGAAGAAGAACTGGCCGAATTAAATGAAAAAGTTGAGGAGGATGTTTCCAAAGTTTCGGAAGTCAAGGAGAAGACCGAGGAGGAATCGGCTCCCGAGAATAAGTAAATATTACATAGTTTTTGAGCAAAGCGCTTCATAAAAAAGAAGCGCTTTGCAATGCCTTAGCTCAGTCGGTAGATCCGCCAACTGGCGGACTCTTAAGTTCAAATGTTAGATATTTATTATTAGAAAGATATAATGCGCCGTTAGCTCAGTCGGTAGAGCAGTTGCCTCTTAAGCAAACGGTCGGGGGTTCGAATCCCTCACGGCGCACGGCATAAGTTAAAAATTCAAAATGCAAAGTTAAAAATTAAAAGAATGGGATAAATTCAAAATCCCTCGAAAGAAATGGCTAATATTTTTTCAATTATTCATTGATGTCCCATAGCTCAAC
>JAVEQZ010000055.1:0-5823 GCA_034007405.1 Candidatus Moraniibacteriota bacterium
TTAATGAAGTAAAAAGCAGGTTAAACCACCCCGATTATAGCAATTTCTCCCAGCTGGGAATAGATTACGATTCTGGCTTTAACACAAAATCTGCTTTCAACCGTATTTTTAAGAAGATGACCGGGCTTACCCCAAGCGAGTATAAAAAATCTGACCCAAACGCCCAATAGTATCACCTTATAAGTAGGGCCTAATTCAAGGGTATTTAGAGGTGCTATCTTATAAGATAGGTCGCACGGGGCCCAAGTACACGCTACTTTTGTTTCGAATTATACTTTTATTAACTTAAAACTACAATCATGGAAGCAAAAGTAAAGTATTCATTGACCAGCAACGAGAGAGTGCAAAAAGGTCATCAAACTCCCCTTACCCCCAAGTTTTTCGTACTGCTATTTATTAGCTTGATGTTTTCTCTCCCATTCAATTCACTTGCCCACTGCGATTCGTACGATGGCCCAGTTGTTGTTGATGCTTACAAGGCGTTGGAGACTAATAATGTTGGCTTAATCCTAAAGTGGATATCTAAAGATCAGGAGGCGGAGATTATTTCCCTTTTCAACAAAACCCATAAGCTTAAGGGTGGGGATAAGGAGATATACCAAATTGTTGAGAAGCACTTTTTGGAAACCCTCGTGCGATTGCACAGGGAAACAGAGGGAGCCCCTTACACGGGCTTAAAGCCCGCTGGAACTACTAAGCCAATTGTTGTTCTTAGCGATAAGGCCGTAACAGATAGAACTGTTGACGATTTGGTTGTTAAGCTCAATAACCATATCGAAAAAGTTGTGCGAGAAAAGTTTGCTGAGGTTTATGCCCTTTACACTCTAAAGGATAATTCGCCCGAAAAAGGCCGCGAATTTGTTAAAGCCTATGTCGATTACACTCACACCCTGGAGGCAATTCACGATGTTTTAGAACACGGTGGCGGCCATGCAGAGCATAAACACTAAATTGTTCTTAAAAAATCTGTAATTTGTTAACGCTAAGGGGTGTCTCTGTTGTAACTTTGTGAAATCGTAGAGTGTTTTGTGATATTTGTTTTCGTGTTACACGATCCAAACACGGGGTAGACCAATGAAACACAGCGAAACATGAGGTGGTTTTTCACAGCCGAGACAACCCCTTCGGTACATTGCAATCGGGCATAGTCCTGTAAGTACAGCTTTTCAATCATCAAGTAAACTCAGGGAAACAGCGATGCAGTAGAATAGTAGAAATCAATTACATTGCTCAAATGGATCAGAACGAACGTATTCATCACATTAGGAATGTAACCCTTCAGGGGTCATTTGTGAATTTCATTTTAACCGTTGCAAAGATTATTGCAGGCCTTGTGGGCCACAGCACGGCCATGATTGCCGACGGGATACATTCCCTTTCCGATTTCGTAACCGATGTGATTGTGGTCGTGTTCATCAGGATGTCGGGCAGGGACAAGGACAAGACCCATCACTACGGGCACGGGAAATTCGAAACCTTTGCCACCATGCTCATAAGCTTTGCCCTTATTGTGGTGGGTTTCGGTATCCTGTTTTCTGGGGCCAGTAAAATAGTCAACTCCCTTAAGGGGCAGCTGATTGAGCAGCCGGGCTATATTGCTCTTTATGCAGCTCTTCTGTCGGTGGTGCTTAAGGAAGCCCTTTTTTGGTACACCAAAATTGAGGGGGTAAAGCTCAACAGTCAGGCCATGATTGCTAATGCCTGGCATCATCGATCCGATGCCTTTTCATCGGTTGGCACCACATTGGGCATTTCCGGGGCAATTCTCCTAGGCGATCGCTGGCGAATTCTCGACCCAATAGCGGGTGTTGTCGTTAGCTTTTTCATCCTGAAAGTGGCTTGGGATATCGCAAAACCCTCCATTGACGAGCTCCTCGACAGCTCTCTTCCCGCATCCACGGAGAAAGAACTGCAAGATATTATTGCAAGTACCCATGGGGTTAAGTCTTTCCACAATTTGCGAACTCGGAGGATAGGGGAAATTATCTCGGTCGAAGTCCATATTAAGGTCGATAAAAACATGTCTGTCGAGCTATCCCACCAAATTGCCACAGCCATCGAGATCGCAATACGAGGGAAATTTGGCGAACGGTCCCACGTTATCGTTCATGTCGAACCTTTTATGAGTACCTGATCTGCTGCTCCCACAATTAGTGCCTACCGCATTTGGCGCATACTAACACATTACTATATGATCGCTCAAATTTTGCTTCTCGCCCTGGGATTTGGAGCTTTAATTAAGGGCGCCGATTGGTTGGTGGATGGCGGGGCCGCTTTGGCCAGAAAGTATAAGATATCGGAATTAGCCATTGGGCTAACTGTTGTCGCCTTTGGCACATCAATGCCCGAGCTGGTGGTTAATGTCTTTGCTGCATATCAAGCGCATTCCGACATTGTATACGGGAATATTATTGGAAGTAACATTTTTAACCTATTTGCCATACTGGGTATTGCAGGCTTAATTTCACCGCTTGTAGTACAGTCAAGCACGGTATGGAAGGAGATTCCCCTGTCTTTCGTGGCCGCTTTTTTGTTGTTTTTTCTTTCCAATCGGTGTTTTTCGGATACCCTTACTCTCTCCAGGTTCGACGGTATTATCCTTTTGCTATTCTTTTGTGCCTTTCTATACTACGTTTTTATTCATCTGAAGGGTGATGAGCTTGGTTCACCAGTTTCCAACAGACACGATCTCCCTACGCTCAGGATTGTGCTGTACATAGTTCTGGGCCTGACGTTCCTCGCTATTGGGGGCCGAATGGTAGTTGTTAACTCTGTGAAATTAGCCAGTGCCCTTGGGGTTAGCCAGACTATAGTCGGATTAACCATAGTGGCTGCTGGTACTTCTCTTCCCGAGCTGGCCACTTCTGTAGTGGCCGCCATCAAAAAAAGTAACGACATCGCGGTTGGCAACATAATTGGCTCCAATATTTTTAATGTTTTCTTTATTCTGGGTATTAGTGCATTAATAAACCCCATCGATTATAATATCAAGTTCAATTTCGACATATACTTTTTAGGCGCTGGAACCATAATGCTTTTTTCAGCCATGTTTTCTGGCAAGAAAAAGAAATTAGATAGATGGGAAGCCGGAGTTTTACTGATCTTCTATATTGGATACACGCTAATGCTCATTCGTAGAAACGTGTAAGCCGCACTGCCGTCTGCCAGTTCTCAGCGGGCTAACACTAGTCTGCCATACCCAATTTAAAGACATTTACAATCGATAAGCTTGTTGCGAGCGACTGTAGATGCATCTTTGTCGTCGTAGGTCATTACTGACAACCACACTACCCCAACCCCCTTGAGGCTAATCCTTGGCCGAACTCATGCTGTTATATAAATCCAAACCTATTTGTGTCCATATTCAATTATGCTAACCCTGTTCATTTGTTGATCAGGCGTCACTACGCCAACTGCCTGCCTTCACGAAAGTTCTGTGTCTCCTCCGCCTTTCAGCAGGGCAAGCTGTTTCTGCCCGCTGGTCTGTGTGCCAACCGTTATGTTTAAGACGCCATTACCCCAACCCCCCTCAACCGATCAGGTTATCCCGTCAAATAATCACGAGTTCCGAGACGATCAACTGCCAACCCGCCACCCGTTCTTTTTCCCCATCGCCCGCGCCTCCCACTTTAAACTTTCAACTTTAAACTTTCAACTTTCAACTTTCAACTTTAAACTTTAAACTTTAAACTTTAAACTTTCAACTTTTCACTTTTATAACCACCAACAAACACTAGAACCCTCATAGGTACATAGATATTCTTGACAACACCATGTCTCTCAACCCTCAACCTAAACCGCCCTCGGTTCTACTAAGAAAAAATCCCATATCCCAATATACTCAACCCATACAGGCTGCAATGGCATCAAAAGTAGGGTTGAGTTTTGCATTTTTTCTTAAATTACCCTCACCCTCAAAACCCCATTTATTTCAAGCCCTGTAGCGCTAAATTAAATTTTCATAATATTTTCATTGCCATTTATTTGACATGGATTAATCTGTACCATACCTTTGGTTTTGTTTTACATATATGGCTCCATTGTATTGATAGCTAGACAATGATGCCCTGTCCTGCACAGCAAGCGCTGTAATGTATTTCGTATTTCGCCTTTCTTTTTCACTTTTTTCCAATTTATCGTATTGTTCATCTTAAAACACTACAACTATGAAAAAGACCCGCAGCTACAGCTGCAAGGATGTCGAAATGCTAATGGCATCCAAAACCATCGCCGGGAGTTTTAAAGCCAATATCTCGGAGCTCTCCCCTGTTCGCACCGACTGGACTGAGCAGTATGCCACCGAGCTCATCGCTCGCATCGACACCGCCATCGACACCCACCTCGGCGTTGATGCCCGCAAGGAGCTACGCAACGCCACGGCTAACCTCATTGCCATGCTGGGGCCTGCCCGCCGCGATCTCTCCTTCCTGAAAACCCAAATCGACGAGGACTTTCGCCGCGAGTCAGCCCGCCGCGAGGAGATTTTGCGCACCCTGGGCTTCGCCACCCACCTTAAGGCCGTTCAGACCGGAAATCAGGAGGCCCTTATCCAGCTTCTCTACCAGTTCAAAACCAACCTTACCGAACCCCTTCGCCTCGATATTGAGGGAAAGGGCGTGAACCCAGCCCTTATCAATCGTATCGTCGGCTTTGCCGATACGGTAAGTCAGGCCAACGTGGTACAAGAGTCCTATAAGAGCACTACCAAGGAGATATCGCAGGAGGTGATCGATACCTTTGTCGATATCTACACCGAGATTATCGGCATCTGCAAGATAGCCTCGGCTTACTACCGGTACGAACCCCTTAAGCGCGAGCAGTTCACCTTTGCCAAGGTTCTGACCAACCTGGTTGGGGGAACCCGCAGTACCATCAGCCCAACGCCTCAGCCCTAGGTTAAGCGGGGTAGTAGGCCTGCCCCTTTTTCTCGTAAGGGTGTGCCAAAAGTCCTCTGTGCCCCTCTGTGGATGCTTTTTTGGAGCTTGGCGAAATTTTCAAGCTGGTATTCAGTTGAATTCACACCAAAGCCTCATCGTTCCTCAGAGTTTATAGGATATCTTTTACTTTTGACACACTCTTTTTTGTGTAAACCTTACTACACCACCCCTGCATCCATCCCAACAACCCCGACAACGATCTCGGCAACCCCGATGGCTTACCACAGAACCCCGACAACGATCTCGGCAACCCCGGCAACGATCTCGGCAACCCCGGCAACGATCTCGGCAACCCCGACAACGATCTCGGCAACCCCGGCAACGATCTCGGCAACCCCGACAACGATCTCGGCAACCCCGACAACAATTTCGGCAACCCCGACAACGATCTCGGCAACCCCGACAACGATCTCGGCAACCCCGACAACCATATCGGCAACCCCGACAACGATCTCGGCAACCCCGACAACGATCTCGGCAACCCCGTCAACCAATCAACCAACCTGTCTAGGGTCTCGTCATTACTTGACGAGATAACGAGATCACTCAACCATCCTTCGAAAGGCAGGTCATTCAATCATTCCTGCCTATTCGGCAATCATTCCTACCTATTCGGCAGGCAGGCAATCATTCCTGCCTTTTCGGCAGGCAGGCAATCATTCAATCATTACTTCCCCCTCCCCTAAAAACACATTTGCTTTTTACCCAATAATCAGCTAGCTTTGCAAATATTTCCATCCCTACATGGTGCACAAAGCTATCCACACGTTTGAGATGTATTAACGCCTTTAATTTGATTCTTTAACTCCTTATATTACATGGATTACAATACCCAGCGTAAAGTCTTGACGTTGGCAGAGTACGGTTGACTCAGTCTGGTTATGGG
>JAVEQZ010000004.1:0-21185 GCA_034007405.1 Candidatus Moraniibacteriota bacterium
ATCAGCTTTAGATAACGTTCTTCATGATGAGCTTCCGCCTTGGCGATAGACATTAAGCGGGCGGCAATTTTTCCCAAACCCTCGTCTTGAGCCGTTTTGGCGAATTCTGGATACATATTTGCGTATTCATAGTTTTCTCCTTCGGCTGCGGATTTTAGATTTTCCAAGGTGTTACCAAGGGTGGTCGGGGCCGAAGCCTCAACAGTTATTTCTTCGTATTTTTTATCTTCCGAAGATTTTTTTAATTCGTCGATCATTTTAAAAAGTTGTTTGGCGTGCTCCCTTTCTTGTTCGGCGGTTTCTTCAAAGATAGCAGAGATTTGCTCATAGCCTTCTTTTTTGGCTATTTTGGCGTACATCGAGTAGCGGTTTCTGGCCTGAGACTCTCCGATAAAGGCTTTGGTTAGGTTTTCGATCGTTTTTTGCATATTTTTTAGTTCTACGAAGTACGAATTTTTACGAACTCGTAGAATTTCTTAATTGGTTATTTATTTCAAATTTTTTATTAGTTACCATTGCAAGCGAACAATTAATATTCTGAGATGATTTTAAAATATTATCGAAATTATAATTTTTACTGTTTTAAAATATAAAATTTTTGCGACCGGGGCAATCCCATAACGCACCCTCTAATCTTAATATCAGGTTTTGTGTCTTGAATTCCGGGATTGCCACGTAAATTTCGAGTACAAAATTTACTCGCAATGACAGTAAAAAAATAAATCCTTGTTTTTAGAATACTAAAAATTATTGGTTTTTCTATGTAAAATATTGAATATAATATGTAAACTAATTTTTTTTACATTCCTCACAAACCCCATAAACAAAAAGTTCATAGTCGGTTACTTCCCCGATTTCTTTAAATTTTTCTTTTAAATATTTCTTGCTAATAACAATATCACTCAAATCAATTACGCGATGACATTTTTTGCAAACAAAGTGATGATGTAGGCTTATATCAGCATCAAATCGCTTGGTTTCTCCCGACAATTCTCGGATGGTATTTTTCCGGACAAATTGATTTAAGTTCCGATAAACAGTTCCTAAGCTGATGTGAGGAAGTCTCTTTCGAACTTTAAGAAAAACATCCTCGGCAGTAGGGTGGCTTTTAGTGCTACGTAAATAATCAAGAATTATTTGCTTTTGATTTGTAAGACGCTCCACCTCTAGCTATTATTAGTAATTATTCCTATCTAGATTATATTATTGATAAAAAAAGTTGTCAAATTTTACAATAAAAAAAATAAAGTTGCTTATTTTAAGATATAAACTTACAATACAAAAAGCTTAATTGGGCTAACTGATAGAATCTGACTAATAAGAAATAAAATTATGATAATCGTTTGTCACTATGATGAAATTGCTTTGAAAGGAAAAAACAGGTTGTTTTTTGAGCGGGTTTTAATAGAAAACATAAAAAATAAACTGAGTAGGGAAATTTCTCCCGATTGTTTTGAATATGTCAAAAGAATTTCCGGGCGTATAATTATAAAGGCGAGAAGCGGTTTTAATCAGGGCAACTTTTTAATAATTGGGGAGGTACCCGGAGTAACCGGTTTTGCTTTTGCTCAAGAAGAAATTGTCGATATAGAAAAAATTCAGGAGGCTTGTTGGAAAATGTTGGCGGTAAAAGAATTTGAAACTTTTAGAGTAACAGCTTCACGATCGGAAAAAAACTTTTTTTTGAACAGCACCGGGATAAACAGAGAGGTTGGGGCTTTTATCGTCAAAAAAAGCGGAAAAAAAGTCAGATTAAAGGGTGCGGATATAGAAATTTTTATCGAATTGGTTAATAATAGAGCTTTTATTTATACGGATGTTTTTGATGGAATGGGCGGTTTGCCGGTGGGTTCGGCTGGAAGGGCGTTGGTTTTGCTTTCCGGGGGAATTGATTCTCCGGTGGCGGCGTACTTTGCTTTAAAAAGAGGGGTGCGTGTAGATTTTATTCATTTTCATTCCATGCCCTATACCTCTCAAGCTTCAAATGATAAAGTTGTCGAATTGGTTCGAGTTTTAAATAAGTTCCAAAATAAAGCCACTATCTTTATGGTTCCTTTGACAAGAATTCAAAAAGAAGTGGTTTTGAAATGCCCCGAGAAGTTGAGAATTATTTTGTATCGGAGGATGATGTTTCGAATAGCCGAAGCGGTGGCGAAAAAAAACAGACAAGCGGTTATTTATACCGGAGAAGCTGTTTCTCAGGTAGCGTCTCAAACCTTGGAAAATATTTGTGCGGTTAATGAGGCGATTAGAATCCCCATTCTTAGGCCCTTGGCCGGTTTTAATAAATTGGAAATCATAAAAAAAGCTCAAGAAATCGGAACTTATTCGATATCCATCTTGCCTCATGAAGATTGTTGTACTCGATTTATGCCGAAAAATCCGGAAACAAAAGGAAAAATTAATGAAATTTTTGAGGCGGAAAAAAAAATAGATATTGTTGATTTAGTTTGTAAAGCCTTAAATGAAACTGAGATTTTCGGTTTAAAATAGCTTTTAAAATTTTATTTGTGCGGCTTTTCTTTATCTTTTTGCAAAAGAACCCTTTCTTTTCGGAGAAGTTTGATTTTTAAATTTTTTCCTCGATTGTATCCGCCGATTTTCCCGTCTGAACGAATTACTCGATGGCAGGGGATAGTCGGGTCATAATTTTTGTTGAGAATATTGCCTACCGCTCTAAAAGCTCCGGGGGAGCCGGCTTTTCGAGCAACCTCTTGATAGGTTAAAGTTTTTCCTGAGGGAATCAGGCTCACCACCCGGAGAACCTTTTCTTTGAAAGTTTGTATTTTTGGCATATTTTATAGGTGGATGATAATAAGTCGAAATCGGGGATTTAAAAAGTATTTTGTTTATCTTTTTTTAAGTGGGGCGTGAAGAAGGGAAAGTTTTTTGATGCCGAATTTCTGGAAAACGATCGTGATGTTTTCTTTATCGCTGGAAATAACAACGCCGTCCCCGAAATCCGGATGAAAAACTTTTGCTCCGTCGGGATAATTTGAAAATACTTTTTTCTTAGCCGGTTTTTTTTCCAAAAAATTTTCTTTGGCGGGAGGGGTTTGCTTGGTGGATGTTTGCAAGAGATGATCGGGAATGTCAGCTAAGAAGCGGGAAGGAGGATTGCATTGAGTGGAGCCGAAAATTGTTCGGAGGCCGGTAAAAACAAGATAAACTTTTTCTTCGGCGCGAGTTATGCCGACATACATAAGCCGACGTTCTTCTTCCATTTCTTTGGGTGACAAAATGCTTCGGGAGTGCGGTAGAATTCCTTCTTCCAGTCCGGCGATAAAAATTACCGGAAACTCTAATCCCTTGGCACTGTGCATGGTCATAAGATGGACGGCGTTTTTTTCTTGATCAATCTTGTCAGTGTCGGAAACTAAAGAAATTTCTTCCAAAAAAGAATCCAGACAATCAGTCGCCAATTCGTCTTGATATTTTTGAGAAACACTTAATAATTCACGGATATTTTCCAATTTGGTTTCCCCGTCTTCTTCGGATTTTTCAAGCATTTTTTCGTAGCCGGACAATTGAAAAACTTTTGTAATCAATTTTTGAAGAGAAGAAATTTCCTTTAGCTTTTCAAGTTTTTTTATTAACTGACAAAAATCGATAATTGCTTCTTTTTTGGAATTATTTATCGAGCCGAAATCTTTGGCGGAGAGAGCGAAGGAAATCGGATTTTGCTTGTTTTCTTTTGATAAATCAAGCCATTTTTTGAGAGTTACTTTGCCTATTCCTCTGGGCGGGTCATTGATGACTCTTTCCAGGGCGACCAAATCGTCGGGGTTTTGAATCAATCTGAGGTAGGCGATGATATCCTTTATCTCTTTTCTTTGATAGAATTTTATTCCGCCGATTATTCTGTAAGGAACGGATTGCTTCAAAAAAATTTCTTCGATAATTCGGGATTGGGCGTTGGTGCGGTAGAGGACGGCAAAATCGGAGTAGTTTTTATCACCTGAATTTATCAGGTGAGCGATTTCGTCGGCGATAAAAAGAGCTTCCTCTTTTTCGTCTTCGGCTTCAAAAATTGAAATAAGCTGACCACCTTTTTTTTCTGTCCAAATTTTCTTTTCTTTTTGATTGACATTTCTTGCTATTATTTCAGCGGCGGCATCAAGGATGATTTGGGTGGAGCGATAATTTTGCTCTAATTTTATCTCAGTGGTTTGCGGATAATCTTTTTCAAAATTTAAAATATTTCTTATATCGGCTTGACGCCAGCCGTAAATAGCCTGAAAATCGTCTCCGCAAACCCAGATGTTTTGGTTTTTTTGGGAGAGTAACTTAATCAATCGATATTGAGCGTGGTTGGTGTCTTGATATTCATCCACCATTATATAGCGAAAAATATTTTGATATTTTTTCAAAACAGGGGGAAATTGATCAAAAATTTTGACTGTTAGAGAAATAAGATCGTCAAAATCAAGTGCGTTGTTTTCCTTGAGAGCTTTTTGATAATTTTTGTATATCTTGGCGATGATTTCTTGATAATATCCGGTGGCTTGCAATTCAAAAGCTTCCGGATCCTGAAGTTCGTTTTTGGCCCGGGAAATATTATTCAAAATATTTTTGGGATTAAATTGATCCTTGTTAATTTCCAATTCGGTAAAAACTTTTTTGATTAAGGATAGTTGATCTTGATCATCAAAAATATTGAAAGATCTACTGTAGCCCAAAAGACCAATTTCTTGGCGAAGAATTTTTACGCAAATATTGTGAAATGTGCCGATATGGGGAATCTGAGAGGAGTTTTTTTCTTTATCGAGAAGTTTGAGTATACGCTCCTTCATTTCGTTGGAGGCTTTATTGGTAAAGGTGACGGCCAAAATGTTGCGGGCGGGAACTTTTTTTTCTTGAATTAGAAAAACCACTCGATGAGTCAGAGTTTTGGTTTTACCGCTTCCTGCTCCGGCGATTACCAAAACCGGTCCCTCGGTGGTGATGACGGCTTTTTTTTGGGAAGGATTTAAATCTTTGAGTAAGTTCATGTGTATTGAAATATTTATTTTTTAGATAAGTTAGAGTGTTATTTATAACTCTTTAGGATAAAAATACTCAATATCCAATAATCAATATTTATTTAATGTTCCAATATCTTATTGAATATTTGTTTGAACCGGTAGCGAATAGAGCGTTTATTTTCCGAAAAAGTTTCTTTTTCTCCGGCCTTTCATTTCATACGGCAGCTGCGAAAAAGAATCCTTTTTCGGTAAATAAATTCAATGTTGTAGCATTGAAATAGGTTTTATTCGATACCATGTATTTATTAAATGAATATTGATCGTTGGATATTATTGCTTTTTTCGGTGGAATTTTTTGTGGACTTCGCGGAGTTTTTGGTTGGTGATATGAGTATAAACTTGAGTGGTGGTAATGGAGGAGTGGCCCAACATAGCTTGAACACTGCGAATATCCGCTCCGTTGGCCAGTAAGTCGGTGGCAAAACTGTGTCGGAATGTATGTGGATGGACATCTTTGATAATTCCCGCTTTTTGAGAATAATATTTTACAATTCTTTGAATCGAGCGAGGCGTGAGTCGCAAATCATCTTCTTTTTGAAAGCCGATTTTATTGGTGCGAATAAAAAGAGCCGGATCTATATCAACCCTTTTTTTTAAATATTCCTCCAGCGCTTTTTTGGCTGAGTCGGAGATAAAAACCACGCGCATTTTTGAGCCTTTGCCGATTATGCTGAATTCCTGAGTTTTGAGATTTATATTTTGGATATCCAGAGAAGCCAATTCGGAAACTCTCAATCCGGCCGAAAAAAGCAATTCTATAATAGCTCGGTCCCTTAAGGTTCTCAAAGAGGAGCCTTTTACGGATTCCAAAATCATTTGTATTTCCTCAAAATCCAGAAAAGTCATTTCTTTTTGGGGATTTTTGCCTACCTCGACTTTTTCGGCCGAAAGAGAAGGGATATCTTGCTTGGCCAAATATTTCAAAAAATTTCGGAGGGCGATAATGTGATAATTTTGAGTTGATTTTTGGAGATTTTTTTGATCTTTTTCCAGGCGATTGAGAAAGAGTCGGAATTTTTTGACTTTTTCCAGAGTTATTTCTTGAGGGGATTTAATTTGGGAAAATGTAAAAAATCTCTCCAAATAATGTTGATAATTTTCAATGGTTTTGGGAGCTCGATTGAGATTTAATTCCAAATATTCCAAAAAATCTCCTAGCAATTGGTCAATTTCATTTTTTTTCATAACAATTAATATTTTAGCACAATCGATTGTTTTGGGACAGAATATTTTTTGATGCTTTGATATTTAATTTAAATCGGGTGAAATATTTATTGTTTTTTGATGATTTTAAAATTTAAAAAATAACCAAAAAGCCTTTATTGATAAGGTTTTTGAGGTGGGATGTGGATAAATTCATTGACAAAAAGGGTAGAGATAAATATACTTGTTTAAGTATAAAAATTAGGGCTTAAATTTAATGAAGGTTGTTTTTTTATTGCAATTTTCTAAAAATTTGAGCTAAAAGAAAGAATTTTGCTCTATTTGTAAAAAACAAATTATTGCATTTTTTCAAAAAATAGCTGAAAAAAGTAAAAATTTTCAGACTCGAACCTACAATACCCAAAGAAAAGTGGCTCTTTTTGTAAAAAAACACAGGACCATCAAGTTACTGCATCTGTTTAGGAAATATTCCGCCTTGGCGGTGGTTGTTTCGAGCGCCGTTTTGGTTACAGCTACCAATATGGCGGCAGAGGGACAGTCGGGTAATTTTTTGATCGGTGAATGGAAAGAAGAGCCTCGAGAAAGAGTAAAAAATAATTTGGCTATGGAGGCTGAGAAAAACAAGGAATCCGCTCTGGCGCCGGTTTATTCGGCCAGTAAAGCGGTAAACCCGGAAGCTAAAGAGGAGGAGAAGATGGAATTGAGCAGTTTGGATGGAAAAATAGTCAGTGCTCCTTCCAGTCCGGTTTTGAAGGATCCCGAGGAAGACGGCGGAGTGGAAGTTTATACGGTAAAAGAGGGAGATACGGTAAGTACTATCGCTCAAAAGTACAGTATTACCACTAATACTATTTTGTGGGCCAATGATATTGACAATGTTGATGAGATTAGACCGGGAGATAAAATCTTTATTTTGCCGGTGGCCGGTTTGACTCATGTGGTCAAGAAAGATGAAAATCTGGACAACATCGCCAAAGAATACAAGGCGGAAAGAGACAAAATAATCTCCTTCAATGACAATATCCCGGCTAACGGGGAGATAAAAGAGGGTCAAGAAATCGTTATTCCCGGCGGGCAAAAAGAAGTTCCGACTCAAGCCAGTGATGATTCGGTCGGATTGGATAGGAGAACTTACGCTACTCCGCAAGGGGGAGATCCGAAGATTTCAGGCAGTGTGAAATTGGAAGGCAAGGCCGGAACGGGACATAGATTTCCTTACGGTTATTGTACTTGGTATGTGGCGCAAAAAAGATATGTTCCTTGGGGCGGAAATGCGGGAACTTGGCTCTATAATGCCAAGGCGCGCGGTTATAAAACGGGAAAAACGCCGGCAAAAGGAGCAATCTTGGTAACCTCGGAATCTTGGTGGGGACACGTGGCGATTGTCGAGTCGGTCGGCAAGGACTCAATCACGGTTTCGGAAATGAATTACAAAGGTTGGGCCAAGACCAGCAAAAGAACTATTTCTACTAAGAATAAAGTGATAAAGGGATATATTTACTAAAATTACAAATTCTAAATTTCAAATGACAAATTTTTAGTTTTGTAGTGTAGTTATAAGTTAGTTTAAAAAACAGCTTTCTTTTTGGGAAGCTGTTTTTTGTTTAATTAAAGAAATAAAGAAATTATTATAATAATTTTTTCGAGATTATTATTTGCAATTGCGGGTGACTAGAACATCTTCATGCTTGATGGTACTGAATTAAAGACTCTGAGAGCCCTATTGGGCTCTTAGAGTCCGGCACCTTATTTATATTTTAGAATTAAACTAAAAAAATTATTTTGACATTTGTTTTTTTGTGGTATAATGACTGAGTAGAATTTGCGTGGTAAAATTTATTTTTTGATTTTTGTGATTTTTTGGAATTTATGAAAAAGAGCGAAAAAAAATCGAATACTTTAAGTCAAGAAATGATGAATCAATTCGGAGTGATTTTGGAAGATATGAATTCCAAATTTGATATCATGATAGAAGGATTAGCAACCCTCAAAGAGAGATTTGATGCTTTTGAAAAAAGATTTGAATCTTTGGAGAAGAAAGTGGATTCTTTGGAGATAAGGATCATTTCTTTGGAAAGCAGGTTTGATAATTTAGAAGATAGATTTGATGGGCTTGAAAATAGATTTGATGGATTGGAAGCCCGGTTTGATGGACTTGAAAATAGGTTTGATGGATTGGAAAATAGGTTTGATAATTTGGAAAGAAGGATGGAGAGGGGATTTGAGGGGGTCAATAAAAGAATTGATAAAATAGACAATAAATTGAATAAAAATTTAAAGGATATATTGAACACAAAGAAAGAAATTGATAAGATAAAAAAAGAGATAGTTAAGAATAAAGAAAAAAATAAGGATATTGAAATAAGAAAAAATTATATTGTTTTGGAAAAAAGAGTTTTATTGGTGGAAAAAAAGATTGCGGAGTGGGAAAATAGCTCGGAATAAAAAACAAAAAATGAAAAAGTTATTATTTTGTTAATGAAACAAAAAATAAAAAACATATTTAAAAAGCCGACCAAAAAAGCCTTGGGTAAGTTGGGTTTGTTTTTGATTTTTGGAATGATGATTCTAGACGTGAATTTTTGTTTAGGAGCTGATCAATCCACTACACCTCTTCCTTGGTATTATTTTTCCACTCCTGAAAGCGGAGGTGGGGAAATAATGCTAGAGGCGATGCAACAAGGGGGTGTCGGAGAGACTGTCAAAGAACTCGCACTTGATGTAGCTGCAAAACCATTTAAAATAGCTCTAAATGGAATAGGTGATATCTTGGCATATCTCATTATTCATGTTGCTGGTCCGATATTAGATGCGGTCTTAAATCAAGATTTTGTGAGTAACTTTTTGAATTTGGAAGCAATTTATAAAGGCTGGGTTATTGTTAGGGATTTGCTCAATATGTTTTTTATGCTACTTTTGCTTTTTTCCGCTTTTGCGACTATTTTTCAGGTGGAGAAATATCATCTCAGGAAGGTTATAATAATGCTTATTGTAATGGCACTTTTAGTTAATTTTAGTTTTCCGATTGCGCTTTTTATTATAGATTTTTCCAATTCAGCAATGTATTTTTTGATAGAAACTACTTTTAGTTCAGGACCTAGTAAAGCTGTTAAATTAGTTGATGTTACTAATTTTGGAGAGGCTTTAAAAAATTCTTACAATATAAGTAGCGCTATGTCAACTATTATTATGGGTGTAATTCTTAATTTTATAGTTCTTATAACATTGCTTGCAATTGGATTAAATCTATTAATAAGAATTCTTGCATTTGTTATTTTATTAATTGTATCCCCAGCGGGGTTTGCATTTGCTTTTTTTCCGGATACCAAGAATGTGGCGAATGATTGGTGGAGCGCCTTATTTAAGTACGCATTTCTCGGTCCCGTTATGACCTTTTTCTTATATTTGGCTATATTGATTTTTGATAGAAATCTTCCAATTGGAGATAATGCATCCGCATCGCTTAGTTATTTTAAATTTATTGTTCCAATAGTGTTTCTTTGGATGGGACTTATCGCTTCTCAAAAATTTGGTGGAAGGGGATCTGAAATGGCCATGAATATGGCCAAGAAAACAGGTAATAAGATAAAGGGATATGGTCAAACTTTGGCCTGGGGAGGAACCAAAATGATTGGAAGAGGAGTTGATATGGGATCCGGCTATCGAATTTCCGGTGGAATTGGAGGACTGAAATCAAAATGGGATAGTTGGGGGGATAATTATAAATCCAAATCGGAAAGAAAAAAGACTAAAGCTGCAGATTTTCTTGGAGTTAAGGGTGCTAACGAAAAATTGGTTCAAGAATCAAGAAAGAAATGGAAAGAAGCTGGGGGAATTAGCGATTCTGAAATGGCTAGAATTGATAGTAAAAAGGGCACTAAGGCTGAGAAAATGGCGTTGGCGTTGGAGAGAGCGGAAAATAAGGGATTTGATAAAGATCCAGATAAAGCTTTTTCTCAATATCAGGAGGGGCTTAAAAATCTTGAAGGTAATAAAGTTTACAAAGATTTATTTGAAAAAAATGTTAAAAAGAAGAATATTGATTTATTGATTAGAACGAAGTATGAAGAAGAGAAGACTAAACTAGGAAGATCATTGACTTCAGATGAAACCAAGAATATAGCTAAAACTGAATTTAATAAATTAAGTCCTTTAGAATGGAAGGATCAAAACATAGAAAGAATAAACTTTACAAATACTAAATTTGGTAATTTGGGAGTTGGAGTAGCCGCGGGAGAAGTTATAGGCGCTTATGATAATTCAGCTAGAAACAAGCTAATGGCTGAAATAGGTGGCGAGAAGTATGCTCAAGGTAAAACAGGCGGTCTATGGCCGTAGGATTTTAATAGTTTTTTGTAATTATGTTAAGTAAATTTTTAGAATTAAGTGAAGGATTTCAGGAAAGAATGTGCACCGCGCCACAGGCTGTTTTTTCGACTCTTAATCCAGACGATGAAACTACCGAACAAGTTATTGATAGGCAAGATAGATTTATCAAATTACCGGAGAACATTAAAGATAAGTTAGTTTCTCATGAAACCGCCGATAAGATAAAAGCTATCGGGGCGCATTATAATTTGGAACTATTGCAAATGGCCCCGATTGCCAGAGTGATTCGCAGTTATTATTTTGGAGAAGTGAAGCTGGATGATTTTGCATCGATAATCGAAAAAGAATCAAAAATATCAAAAGAGGACGCGGAAAACATCGCTCGCTATGTCAAAGATCGGATCATCAGTAAAGATGTAAAGCGATCAGAAGTTACCAAAACCGAAAAAATGCCGATTGAAAAAGCTATCGAAAAATTTCCCGAGATAAAAAATCAAAAAATAACAAATCAATCGATAGAATCCGAAGGACAAATGATTTCTCCTACGCTGATTAATTGGGTAGAAGACTATTATAATTTGGTGGGAGCGGGAAATAAGGATATAATGAAAAGAAGCAGTTATTTGTATCATAGCAAAAACACCAAAAAATTAAATCCCTCCGAGCGACAGAATTTGTCTCAAGTGATAAAATCTCTGGAAGAAGGAACTCCGGTCGGGGTGGATATCCAAAAAAGAGAAATAGTTTTTGAATCGGTTCCGGAAAGAATAGGCGAACAAAGAGAAAAACCAACAACAATCCCTCAGGGCAATTTCGGAATAATCGGAAATCCAACAAGAGATATCGGTCCAAAAAATGTTTTTGATGTAAAAAAAAGAGAAGAACCCGAAAAAGAAGATAAGGAGCGTCATGCCACATTTGGAGAGATGGAAGAAAATAAAAACGAAGAGGATTTGAACAAAAAAACAACCATCAAACATGTGCACGGAAACAGCTGGAATCTCGGTAGCGCGCATTTCGGAGAGACGCCTCAAGTCAAGAAGAGCGGATGGAGCTTCTTGAAGTCAATTAAAAAAGAGGAAGTCTCAAAAGGCGGAGGAGATTTGGAGGGTGTAAATAATTTGAAGTTTTCTTCGTCTCAGAAGCTTCCGGTAGAAAAAGAAAAAGAAGATGAAATGACACCCAGTTTAAGACAACAACCCACGCAAAGAACAGCCATAAACCCCAAGAGTGATTTTTTTGGCAGAATAAATCCCTTAGAATAAAAAATATTTTTTATTCTTTAGTTAACGAATTAAAGAGTTAACGCATTTAAATGCATTTAATTTTTTTTATAATTCGTTAATGCGTTAACTCGTTAACCCTGTAATAGATTTAATGTTATGCATTATAATGTTCCCCAGTTTATCGATATCGAAGACCGGATTGTCGGTCCGTTGACAGCCAAACAGTTGTTATGGATTTTTGCCATGGGGGCGGTGCTTTTTTTGATGTGGATGATGATCGAGAGTAAGGTTAATTTTTTTATTGCCGCGATCCCGGTGGCCGGAATTTTTCTCGCTTTGGCTTTTTATCGACCTTACGGGCAACCGCTGATAAAATTTATCGGTTCGATGTTTATTTTTTTTGTCAGGCCGAAAATATATATTTGGAGAAGGGGTTCTGAAATGCCGGATTATCGAAAAAATCTCAAGAAAAAAGAGACTGAAACGGTCGCAACCAAAAAAGATATTCACCAAAAAGAAATATATGACCTGTCAAAGATATTGGACAGTCAGACGGACATATTAAACGATTTAAACAAAAAATGATAAATTATGGAACTGATGCATACTAAAAAACAAAACACAGACAATGCGGGGATGAGCGCGCAGAAATATATCGATGTCGAAGAAATAAAAAACGACATAGTTGTCTTGAAAAATCGATCCTTAAGGGCGGTCCTTTTGGTTTCTTCGATTAATTTTGATCTTAAATCTTCAGATGAGCAAGAGGCGATAATCGGAGGATATCAAAACTTTTTGAATTCGCTGGATTTTCCGGTGCAGATAATGATTAGTTCCAAAAAATTGGATATAGATCCTTATATAAGTTTACTGGATAAGAAAAGAAGGATGCAAACCAACGAATTGATGCGTATGCAAATAACCGAATACTCCAATTTTATCAAAAGTTTAACCGAAGTTTCTCAAATAATGACCAAACAATTTTATTTGGTAGTGCCTTTTTATCCGATAGAAAATTTGGAAAAAGGTTTCTTGGATTCGGTGATGAACCTTTTCAATCCCAAAGATCAAATTTTGGAAACAATTGAAGTTTTTGAAACCCATAAAAACCAACTCTGGCAAAGAGTCGATCAAGTGGCTTCCGGATTGGGGGCTTTGGGTGTTAGGTCGACAGTTTTAAAAACCGAGGAATTGATAGAGCTACTTTATTCTTCTTACAACCCCTCTGTTTATACCAGTACAACTATCAAGGATTTGGATATGTTGGAGGTGGAATAGAATTTTCTAAAAAATAAAAAATTAAAATAACTTATGTTTTTAAATAAAAGTAAACAAGAACATCAATTTGATCCTGTTTTGAAAAAAGAGGATGAATATAGAAAAGGCTTGGCGGTGGTAAAAGATTTAATCGCTCCGGCCGCCTTTAGGGTGACACCCAGTTATTTGGAGATAGGCGAGACCTTTTCCAAGACTATTTTTGTGATGGCTTTTCCGAGATTTTTGAGCGTAAATTGGTTTTCTCCGGTGATTAATGTCGATTTTCCGATTAATATTTCTATTTTCATTCATCCGGTCGATAGCAATAAAATCTTGAAAGGCTTATTGAAATCAACCACTCAAATTCAATCTCGGATAAATCTGGAGGCGGAGTCCGGAAAAGTGAGAAATCCGATGTTGGAATCGGCGCTGGAAAATGTCGAGGAATTAAGAACCAAATTACAAGAAGGCACGGAGCGTTTTTTTCGAGTGGGGATATATATAACCATGTTCGGAGAAAGTCCCACTAATTTAAATAAGATAAATCACAGTATCGAGTCGATTTTGGAAGCTCAGATGGTGTATGCCAAGCCGGCCAGCTTTAGAATGGAGCAGGGATTGGCTTCAACGGTCCCGCTTTGCGAAGACAGACTGGATGTCGCCAATAACCTCAACACCTCTCCTTTGTCGACGGTTTTCCCTTTTGTCTCAGCCGAACTTTCTTCCAATACAGGGGTCTTGTACGGTATCAATCGTCATAACAACAGTTTAATTTTATTTGACCGATTTGAAATGGAAAATGCCAATATGGTGGTTTTTGCCAAATCCGGCGCCGGAAAAAGTTATGCCGTAAAGCTTGAGATTTTGCGCTCGATGATGTTGGGGACCAATATAATTATCATTGATCCGGAGAATGAGTACAAACATTTGGCGGAAACGGTCGGGGGTAGTTTTATAAAAATATCTCTAAACTCCAAGTTTCAACTTAATCCTTTTGATCTGCCAAGAGCTTCCGAAGATGAAGATACAGCCGATATTTTGAGAAACGCTATCGCCAACTTGGTCGGACTTTTGAGGATAATGTTGGGCAATATTACACCCGAAGAAAATTCGATTTTGGATAGCGCCATCAGAGAAACTTATGCTATTCGGGATATAACCGAGCAGACTAATTTATCGATTTTGATGCCGGATCAATTCCCGACTATGACGGATTTGTATGAGGTTTTGCGCAATATGGACGGGGCCAAGTCTTTGGCGGTCAGACTGGAGCGCTACACCGAGGGGATTTTTTCCGGTTTCTTGAACAAGCATACCAATATCAAGACGGATAATCAGTTGGTAATATTTAATATTAGAGATTTGGAAGACGAGTTGCGTCCGATTGCAATGTATGTGGTTTTGCAATTTATTTGGAACGAGATGCGATCGCAATTGAAAAAGAGATTAGTGGTGGTGGATGAAGCCTGGGTTATGATGCAACATGAGGATGCCGCTTCCTTTTTATTTGGAATTGCCAAGCGATGTCGAAAATATTATACCGGACTGACAACTATCACTCAGGATGTTAATGATTTTATGGGATCGCGTTACGGAAAGCCGATTGTGACCAATGCTTCAACGCAGTTTTTGTTGAAACAATCCACGGCGGCAATCGATGTGGTGCAGGAAACATTCTTTTTGACCGATCAGGAGAAATTTCTCTTGTTGGAGAGCAATGTGGGGGAGGGAATATTTTTTGCCGGCAATAAGCATGCGGCAATAAAAGTGGTGGCTTCTTACAGCGAAGATCAGATAATTACTTCCGATCCTCGGCAATTGTTGGAAATCGAAGAGGCAAAGAAGGAGCTAGAGGACTAACAATGATTAAATTTTTCAAATAAGTCTTTAATTATTGTGTAAAGATTATATTTGGTGATTGCTACGGCGGATTACCGTCTTGCAAGGATGAGGGGTTTTTAGCGGGAATGTAATTTTTGTTTTTTTGGGTTATAATAAAGAAGAGTTATTTATGTGCCAAGATGTAAGAATTAATAGCGTTATTTATACCTTTTATCCGCTTTTTTCAATATGATTTTGAGCTCCGATGGGTCATCTCGACCTCCTGTCTGCAACGCTGTAGCAACGGCAGGCAGGGATCTAGATTCCTCCACTTCCAAACTTTGATTACAAAGCTTTGTTTGGTCGGAATGACAGGCGGGAATTAATAGAAATGACAAAAAACAAAAGAAGAAAAACTGTAAACAATACTCGAGAATCTAACAACTATAAGAGTGTAAAAATATGTCAGATCTTGAATTGGATAATAAAATAAGATTGAATCAGGTCAGAAGGGATGCTGTGAGGGAAAAGTTAAATATGTCCGATAGGCATGGTTCTAATAAAAGTTTATATGGTGGAAAAAAAGAAAAGGAGGGAGCAAAGAAGTATGCCAATAAATTGAAAAAAATAGCTAGTCCTATAGCGGCGGCCAAAGCAGCTAAAGACATTGTGACAGCTCCGATGGAATTTAGAGTGATGGATGTGCCGATTTACGGAATGGCGCTGGCGCTGGCGGGATTTAAGGACTTGTTGGATTTGGCAATCGGGGTTACTCCAATAGCGACGGTTATCGGTTTTTGCATATCTATGGCAATCGGATTGGTCTTAATGTTCGACGGAGTTTCCAGTTCCAGAAGAATGGTGGCGCGTAATTTGACCAAAAAATATTTAATCTTAATTGCTGGTACAATAGTAGAAAGTTTTTTGTTCGGACTCAATCTTTTTCCTTTTGAGATGGCGACAGTGGCTTTGATTTATTGGATAACTCTGCTAGAGAGAAAAAAGGAAAAAAGATCAACTGAAGAAAGTCGACAGGAAGGAAATGAAGAATAAATAAAAATATGAATATAAAAAATTACTCAAAAAAGAAAGAACTTTTTAACGGGGAGACGGTAATTACCTTTACCGTTGTTTTGGTAGCGATGCTGTTGTTTTCTTTTTTTCCGGCGGCGGATCTTTTTCAGCAAGTGATTTTGAGTATTACTTTTTTGCTGGTGGTTCCTTATTTGTATATTAAATTGGTTTTTGAGGAGAAATTGGAAAATTTCGGATTCAAAGCGCCTCTTTGGCGAGACGGTTGGTGGCTGATGCCGATTTGTTTTTTGATTGCGGGAGGTTTTTTTTATCTGATTTTTAAACATACCGATTTTAAAGAGATTTATTTTTTGGGCGATTATACAGTGACAAAAAACTTTTTTTATTTATTTTTGTACGAGTTTTTGGCGGTTAATTTGTTTGTGGCGCTTTACGAGTTTTTCTTCCGCGGTTTTTTGATGTTTTATTTGGAGAAAAAAATCGGGGTGTATGCTATTTTTGGTCAGTTTTTGTTTTTTGTTTTATTTATGGATATTTTGGAGAGGGGAAATTTAAATTATGTCTTTTATTATTTTACCGCATTGATGGCGGGTTTGATTGCTTATCGGAGCAGATCTTTGGTATATTCTTATTTTTTTAGTATAATAGTTTTAGTGACAGCCGATCTTATTTATTTAAAGTTGGTCGGATAAACTAAATTTTTTAAAAATGAAAAAAACAATAAAAATAATAAAAAAATCGTTTTTTATTTCGATTATTTGCTTGGAAATAATAATGCTCAATGTGACTCCGGCCCAGGCGGTTTTGGGAAGTTTGATCGGGGGAATTTTGGGGACTAAGGGTTCGGCTTCGGGAAACGCCAACGGGATGTTGGAGCAAATGGAGCAGAGATATCATTTAAATCCGGATTCCATAAAAAGTTTCGGAGAGTCTTTTAATGTTTCGGATCAAAAACAAATTTCACCGGAGGTGAAAATAATGTTTAGTCCGCAAAAACCGAAATTGGGAGAAAAGGTAACCGCCACCGCCTATGCCACCGGTTTTCAGGACGGAGCGGAGGATCTTTATTTTATTTGGTACTTAAAGCATAAGGGATGTCAAGGACAAGCAGGAAATAGAAACCTTCCACTTTGTGATGCAAATAATAACGGAGAGTTTTCAGAAACAGATTGGATGGTGGAGGCAATGAGAATCAATGCCACCAATGGTTTTGACAGTAGTACGGCTGATTATTCAACTCCCGACAATGATGGTGACGGCTTTAAAGCAACTCTCGGAGGAAATAATAATAGACAAGGTGAGGATAATTATCGTTGTTATATAAACGAAGCTGAAACGGGTAAAAATTATGAGTTGGCGACAGTGGAAGGAATGGACGAAGAAGATGGTTTTGATTGCGGGGGTTTTTTATTTTGCAGTAGTCCTTATCTAATTTCTTGTATCGAGGGACGAATCGATGTGCCGGAGCAGAATTTGGGAACCATTTCCGCTGAAGGCGGAGATGGCGGTACCGGCGGAGATGACGGGAGTGGCAGTACCGGCGGAGAAGGTGGAAGTGTGAGTGGTGAGATTGTAATTCCCGAGCACCCGGAACATTTCACCGGATTTAGATCAACCGGGGTGACTGATAGCGGATATGCACCGTATTGTAATCCGGAGACCAAAAAAGCAACTTGTCCGGCCGGAACCACTCCGCGTTGTATCGAGGGCGCTACGGAAGAATGTTTTGAGATTGATCCCGATAGCGAATTCGTATGTACGGATTGTTCGATTAGTTGTCCGGCGGACAAGTATCCGGTGCGCTTGGATAGTTCCGCTTTTATCGACCCGACTTGCGAGTTTATGCGGATGATAATTTCCGAGCATGGGAGATATACGGAGGTTTTATCCGATCCGGGAGAGACTGATATTTCTTGCTCTACGACAGTAGCCAGTGCGGAAAATGTTGAGCAAGAATGTAAACATTATTTTCCCAGAACGGCAGGATTTGGTGTGGGGGATGGAGAATTTGGGTTGGAAGAAGAAAGATTCTGGGGAACCGATCCTCATAAATTCAGCACGGCCGGCAACGGCAAGAGCGACGAGGCCAATGTGGCCGGATTGGGAGCGGATACCCTCACCTGGACTTATATGCCGGGAGATGAAATTGGAGTGATTGTGGAGGGTTCAAGTTTTTTAACTACCAAACATGATGATGCCAGTAAAGCGATTACTTTTGCTCTACCAAAAAATATTTTTCAAAAAGAGGGGACGAGGTGTAAATTAGAGGATGAGGAGATTTATTCCAAGCAAATAAAGGGCTATGATGTGGAAATTCCGGTGGCAACAACCGATCTCTTGGAATGCTTGCAGTTTAATCTGGTGGATCCCAATAATGGTGACCATGCCGGGACATTAAAGACTGAACTTAGTTATTCACCGGAAAATCCCAATGTGGGAAGCAATAAATTAAACGGCGGAGGAGTAGCCGGGGATACCTTGGTAGTTACCGCCAATACGCCAAACCTTAATCTGGATAATAATGAAGTTTATTATAAATGGTCGATTTTTGGAACCGATAATCCGAGAGAAGAACTGAGTTTATTAAAGGGTACGGAAGGCGGATGGACGGAACTGAGCTCGGAAGTTGATTTTAGAACTGCAAACGGGATAACTTCTTTGGAGGGGCTGGGAATGAACGAAATGAAGATGAGGCTAAACGAGATTGATGAAAATATTAAATATTTGAGATTTTTTGTGGAATTGGAAGAATATTACGGCGATGACAGTTTGGGAATGACCGGTACGACCAGTAGCGGAAGGAGCGATGTTATAATTCCGATTAATAATACCGGAGATGGTAATGATTTAAAGATTTCTGTCGGAGACAATACCGATGTTTGCGCCACAGCCTCAGGGGCTTGCGAGGTTTTGAATAATCAAATTATCAAAGCCGAAATTCCCGCCGGGCAAGGGCGAAACTTCCTTTGGACATTAAACGGGAAGAAAATTGAATATTTGGAAGGAGCTGAAGTGAAACAAGGCAACGAGGTTAAGTTTTTGGTTCAAGGCAAGCCCGGAGAGACATTTTTATTGAATGTTTTGGCTAACGATACCAATGCGCCCAATACCGAGACGGGTAATAGCGGAGAGAAATTGAATTTTTCAAGAAATTTGGTGGTGGTAAACCCGATGGTAGCTTTGGGGCCGAATAATGAAATAAACAGAGGATCTGACGGAGTGACAGAGTGCAAGGACTTAAATGGGGAAAGAACTTCTCCTTTGGGGTATTACGCTAATCCCGGAGGGGATGAAGATATTATCGATTGTAAAGAAAGCGTTTTTGACGCTTCGGGATCCTTTGAAGTACCGATCAGTTATTATCCAGCCTTTATCGAAGGAGAAGTGAGTAGAAGCATTTATGTCAACGGAGTCAGTCAGGGAGACAATAGAAATGTGGATTTGTCGGCTTATCCGGCCGGTTCGATTGTCAGCGTTTCGGTTGAAGCTGAACTTAATCGTTTTGATGATGGTGAATTAAATGAACTGGCTAATGAGTGGGGGGTTTCTTATGCCGAGTCGACCGCCAAAGAAAAGTTTTCCGACACCATCTTTGTCCGAGTAAAAGAATCTGAAGCACAGACAGTGGGCAAAAAAACTTCCAAAATTATCGCCGGTTTAGCTTATAATCTCCCCAGACAAATGATTTTTGTCTTCAAAATGCTCTTGACGGTCGGAGTGATAATCTTTACCTCGGGAGTGTTGATGTCTTTGACCAAAAGAAAATATATTTAATTTTTCCGAAATAAAAAATAAAAAATGAAAAAAGTTTTTATAATTTCTTCGATTTTCTTTTTTTTGATGGGAAGTTTTTATTTTGCTTATTATTTTCTGCTCAGAGACGAATCGGAAAGAGGAACTCTCGTTATGGAAACAGTTTCGGATAGTTTAAATAAAGACGAAAAATCCGAGAAAAAAGAAAATAAAAAAATTTCCAAAATTTTGGAAGTTCAAGCGGCTGATTTGTCTTTGGATGAGGAGGGTGGAAAGTTGAAGTATTATGATATGGTCGAGGAGGGTTTTTGGCTGGGTTCTTTTGACGGTTCTTATAAAAAAAAGTTATCAAATGACGGGTTTGGGAATTTGAGCGAGGTGAAATGGTCCAAGGAGGGTACAGAGGCACTGGTAAAAATAGATGATGCTTATTATTTTTATGTCCACGGCAAAGAGAAAATGCTCATCAAAAAATCAAAAGCCATGGATTGGATAAATTTCGGCCAAGAAATAGTTTATACATTCGAAGATTCGCAAACCGGAAAAAAAACTCTTAATTTTTCCAATCCGCTCGGATCCAACTGGAAAGAAATAGCCGAAATTCAAGACGATAATTTGATAATGCAGGTAATCCCCAGATCTTCCAAGACCGCTTTTTGGCCCAAAGCCGACGCCGCAAAAGAAACGGAAATGACAATTGTCGGGGCGGGAGGATTGAGTATGGAAACCAGGGGTCCCGCCAAGTTCGGTTCGGATTTTTTGTGGTCGCCAACCGGAGACGGTTTTATCAGGAGCTATACGATTCAGGCAGGGGGCAATAATTTGGCTTTGGAAAAATGCAAAGGAGACGGGACAAATTGTACTGATTTGAACTTTCCCACTATCGCTTCAAAATGTGTGTGGTTGGGAGACGGGAAAAATATAATTTGCGCTCAAATGAAAAATTTGACCGAAAATTCGGTTATGCCGAATGATTATTTCGGAGGCAAGTTTTTTGCCGAGGATGTTTTTTGGAAAATCAATACCGAAACCGGCAAAAAAGAAAAATTAATTGAAGAAAAAGAAATGGAGACCAAAGTGGACGCCAAGGATTTTATTTTATCTCCCAATGAAGATTTCCTGTTTTTTATAAACAGATACGACAATAGTGTTTTTAGGATAATTTTGTAGTTTTTTCCGGATAATCTTTTAAGAAAATTATTATCCAAAAAATCAGCGCCAGATCGTTTTTCCAGTAGGGGGTATCAAGAAGGCCGTGAAAAAGAGTGTAAGTAATTAAGGCGAATAGAATTTTGGTCAAATGGGCGTTTGAATAATCCTTGCTAAAAACAAGGATTTTTATTTTTTGAAAAATCCAGAAAATAAGCAAGAGAATAAAACCCAAAAAACCGATTAATCCGGTCTGGAGATAAAAAGCCAAAAATAAATTGTGCGGTTGAGGGACCGCCCACTCCAAGTAAGGCGGAAAATATTGCTGGTATTGTAAGTATTTATTTTGAAAATTTCCCGGACCAATCCCCCAAAGCCAATGATCGGAAGCTATTTTCAAAGAAGAACGCCAAATCATCATTCGAGA